>JASHVE010000614.1 GCA_030039675.1 Acidobacteriaceae bacterium
GCCGCATGGCTGCGCCTCACGTGGCGCAGGTAGCGCGCGACCTCGCAGGCCGTGCCGTTGTGCTCAAGGTCGATACGGAAAAGTTTCCGGAGCTCGCCGCACGGTATAACGTCCAGAGCATTCCGAATTTCGCGGTATTCTCCGGCGGAAAACTCGAGTTCCAGCAGGCAGGCCTGGTCGACGCGAACACGATGAAGAGCTGGCTTGCGCGCGCCGCCTAGACTTGGAGCGGTTTCTGGTTAAGCCGCAAGGCCCTCCACGATACACTTCTCCTTGCCATGGCTCTCAAGCAAAAATCCACGCCGCCTGCAGTCGTTCCCTACTTCCGCCCCGAAGCGCTCGCCTTTCTGCGCAACCTCGCCAAGCACAATGACCGCGCGTGGTTCCAGCCGCGCAAGGCGCAGTTTGAAGCCGAGCTGAAAGAGCCCATGCTGGCCGTCATCCGCAAGGTCACGGACGCGATGATGGACTTCGCACCCAACTTCATACGCCCTGCCGAGAAATCCCTCTTCCGCATCTATCGCGACACGCGCTTTTCGAACGACAAGCGCCCCTACAAAACGCATGTCGCGGCATGGTGGTCGCACCAGGGGCTGGCGAAGACCTCCGGCGCAGGCTACTACTTTCACGTGAGCCCGAAAGAGGTCATCATCGCTGCCGGAGCCTACATGCCGGAGAAGGACCAGCTCGCGCAGATCCGCCATTGGCTGCTCGACCATCACGCCCAGTTCAGCAAACTGCTGAAGAGTCCGAAGGTGCGGAGCACCTTCAGCGAATTTGAAGGCAACGCGCTCACCCGTCCGCCCAAGGGCTTTCCCGCCGACCACCCCGGCATCGACCTGATCCGCTGCAAGCAGTGGGGACTGGCGGCCACGCTGCCCGCAGAAACTGCGCTCAAATCCGACTTCGCCGCCACCGTGATTCGCCATTTCAAGATCGCTGCACCCGTTGTCGATGCGCTTAACACTCCCATCGCAGCGGCGCAGGCGCCCAGGAAAAAAGTGCTCTTCGGACTGCATTGAGGCACGATTTTCCACATCGAGAAATTCAGCATAGAACCCAGAATTTTCGGCTGTTTTATGGATCGAAACCAAGAAAATACCCATAAATATGGCTAATTTGAGGCAAAACCCAAAGAAAACCTGTGGAAATCAGGCTTTTTCGCTTGACTTTGCCCTCCCGGAGGCCGCATTGTAACCATCGGCAGGGTTCTTCGAAAGCCGCATGAACACAGGTGTTTCGCACTGGGGCAGTCCCTGATCGTACTCCCTCCCATGCGGTGAAAGCCCGTCAACACGGCAGCCCTGAGGGCTTGCCCAGAAGGAGAACATCACATGGCAACTGGACTGACCAAGACCGCCCTCACGCGGCAAATGGCAGAGAAGCTCGAACTCACTAACAAGCAATCGGCGGCCTTCCTGGACCTGCTGGCTGAAACCGCCATCAAGGAAACCAAGAAGAACGGCGTCTTCGTAATTCCTGGTATCGGCCGCCTCGTCAAGGCGGAGCGCAAAGCCCGCATCGGCCGCAATCCGCAGACCGGTCAGGCTATCAAGATCAAGGCCAAGACCGTCGTGAAGTTCCGCGTGGCCAAGGCTGCCAAGGACGTCATCGCACCTCCGAAGAAGTAGCAAGCCGGACTGCGGACCATGGGGAGGAGCCGCTGTGCTCCTCCCCTTTTATGCTTTGTCGAAAAATGTCTTTTCCCCGGGAGCGGGGGCACAATTTTTTCTGCACTCTGCCGGCCGTCTGGCTCATCGGATAGGGCATGGCAAGTGCTTCGGCGGCTTCCCGATCCTCAGCTCTCGCGGCGCGGTTCTCTTCCGTGGCTGTACTGCTGCGCCTTGAAGGGCTGGCTGTGGCTCTCGTCTCGGCAGTGCTTTATGCCCACATCGGCGCGAACTGGTGGCTGTTTGCGGCGCTGTGGCTTGCACCCGATCTCTCGATGCTCGGCTATCTCGTCTCGCCCTGCGCCGGCGCGCGCATTTACAACGCCTACCACAACTATCTTCCGCCGGCGTTACTGGCACTGGCCGGGTTGTTGCTGAACACGCACAACCTTCTGCTCCCGGTCGCGCTCATCTGGGCGAATCACATCGGCATCGACCGCGCGCTCGGCTACGGCCTTAAATATGGCGAAGGCTTCGGCGTTACCCATCTCGGCCGCCTCGGCAAGCGGCAGGCATAACTATGCTGGATTGGGATCGGCGTGCGAGCGCGGCACCAGGGCCCGCACGACCAGCGAGGCGCCAAAGCTCACCAGGATGGCTTTGAGCATCAGCTCGTTGTCATACCACCACGACAGCACCGCGAGCGTAACGAAGACGCCGATTGGATTGAGCTCCGTCACCACGGCCACGAGCCAGTGCGGTTTGCGTCCAGCTGCAGGCAACGCTCCGTACAGCCTGGGAATGAGCCGCGGCACTGCGCGCAGATAGGCGCGATAAGGCTCGCCAAGCTGCGCTGTGAGAAATGCCTCTTCCCCGAGAATGAGGCGCAACAGAAAGATCGTGAGCAGCGTCATGGCGAACAGAGCACCCGTCGGCGGCATCACGAAGGCCATCGCCGCCATCATGCACCATCCGCCCAGATACAGAGGATTGCGCACGAAACGATACGGCCCGTCGGCCATTACTGCGCCGGCCTGCATCTGGCCATGGTGCACCGTGCCATATGCCAGATACGCCGCGCCCCAGATACGCAGCACCATGCCTGCGGCGGCAAACATTGCGCCCACTACAATCACCGCCGGTGTGGCGTAGGTAAAGCGCAGCAGCCCGGCGCGGCTCACCTCGAGCGCCAGCCACTCGAGCAGCGAGATGCGCTGGCCCAGGTCCCATCCTTCGATCCACGGCGACCAGAAGCCCAGCACTACGATCACCACCATGATCAGCATCCGTAGACGAAACTCGATCGCGCTTGCCCGCATCCACACGCTCCGCTTGCCGGAGTGTACCATCCGGCAGGTGAATATATGCGCAATGCCTTCGCTGCATTCACTTCATCTCCGGCTTTGTTCAACATGCACACCCAGCCTGTATCATCGAATCCAGATGCTCTCCCGGATCTTGGCCGTGGCTCCCGCTCCATTGCTCTGCGCCGTTGTCCTTGCCGGCTGCGAGCACCTGCCGCCCTCGAAGCCAGCCTCGGAATGGACGCCGCAAGAGGCGCGCGGCGCGGCCGTCTATCAGCAGAAGTGCGCCCGCTGCCACTATCCCACGACCACACGCGGCCTGAACGGCCCCGGCCTGCAGGCGCTGACGAAGCGAAAAGCCATGCCCTCCGGCGCGCCGCCCACCGACGAACGGATCACAGACGCGATTCTCCACGGCAGAGGCATGATGCCCGCAACACCGCTCGACGACAGCCAGCTCGAGGATCTGCTGGCCTACTTGCACACGTTATGACTGACCCGAAAAAGATTGGCGGGATCGCGCCCGACGGCAAGAATGCATCGGAAGGCGGTCCGGCGCACTCCGCCAAAGGCAACCTCGATACACCCGCGCAGCGCGTGCTGCCCCTGCCCGGTTTGGCGGCCATCGCTCTTTATCTGCTGCTGCTGGCCGGTGCCATCGTCATCGGAGTCGTCGCCGGCCATCACTACCCGCCGCTGTTCCTGGTCTTTTCGGCGCTGTTTATGACAGCGAGCGGCGGCCTGCTGATGCGCTTCCGCTGGGCATGGGCGCTGGCGCTGGCCGCAGTGGCACTGCTCGCCGGCTACAACTTCTGGATCTTCTCGAGCGAGCACATGCCTGGGGGCATCGTGCAAGGCTCGTTGAATTTGGTGTTCTTTCTTTATCTGGTACGGGCGCGAGTACGCGAGACCCTGCGATGAGTGGCTGAAATGCTCGCAAGCAACACGAACTCCAGGCAAGATGACTCGTTAAATGTGGCTTCTCGATGAGGGCCGCGACCACAACTGCCTTTGCTGTTCTATCTCCGGGTTTTCGACGTCCGGGGTCTCGGTGTAGGCGGGCACTACCGAGTACCGTTCCACCCCGCGCTCCCTGTGCAGCTCTCTCCGGGCCAACAGATCAGCGAAAGCCGCAAAGAACGCCCAGATCAGCAGGAACACTCCGATCGCGGCACAGATAACCCCGCCCAGTACACCCTGGCCGCTGGTGGTGAAATCAAGGTGGAGTACGGAACCGGAGAGAGGATAAGCAACGCTGAAGCCCGTCGTTCCATGGCAGTAACCGAAGATCACCCCCAGTCCGATACCCAAAAAGATGACAGCGCCGATTAGTGGCCGGTCCGCTCTCATGGCAATCTCCTTTTCGGCTTCGCCGGCCGCAACCGGCACAGACGCTCGTTCGCGGCCCGCAAACCGCTGAGGGCAAAGATGCGGAGATCGGGTGAAAGGTTTGGGCGCGAGGCCAACACCCTTGTCGGTACAATGAAAGTGTGATGGAGCTTGTGCAAATTGAGCCGGCGCGGCGCGTTCCGGCGCCCAAACCGGAGTGGCTGAAGACACGTGCGCCGATGGGCGAGAACTATCACGCGCTCAAAGCCCTGTCGCGCTCTCTCGGCCTGCACACAGTGTGCGAAAGCGCGCATTGCCCCAACATCGGTGAGTGCTGGCATCACAAGACGGCCACCTTTATGATGCTCGGCAACCTGTGCACGCGCCGCTGCGGATTCTGCGCCGTGCCCAAGGGCCGTCCCGAGCCGATTGACTTCGACGAGCCGCGGAGGGTCGCGGAGGCAGTGGCTAAGTTAGGGCTGCTCCACGCAGTGGTGACCAGCGTGAACCGCGACGACGACCTGGTTGGCGGCGCGCGCGCCTTCGCGATGGTGATCGAAGAGATCCGGCTCCAGGCGCCGGGCTGCCGCGTCGAGGTGCTGATCCCCGACTTTCAGGGCAATGAGGAAGCCATCCGCACCGTGGTCGAAGCGCAGCCCGAGGTGCTGAATCACAACACGGAAACGGTGCCGCGGCTCTATCGCGTCGTCCGCTCCGGCGCACGTTATGAGCGCACGTTGGAGTTGTTGCGCTACTCCAAGGAGCTACGGCCCGCAGGGCTCACGAAGTCCGGCGTGATGGTGGGTCTGGGCGAGGAGACGCGCGAGCTGCTCGAGGTCTTCCGTGATCTGGCTGCTGTCGGCTGCGACATTCTCACTATCGGCCAGTATCTGCGTCCCTCGCGCGATCATCTACCTATGGCGCGCCTTTACACGCCGCGCGAGTTCGCCGAGCTCAAGGCCGAAGCGCTGAAGATGGGCTTCCGCCATGTCGAATCCGGCCCGCTGGTCCGCTCCAGCTATCACGCACATGAGCAGGCCGCAGCGACAGAACTGCCTGTGGTTTAGAGCGGCGAGCCGCCCATCGCAACCATCGCCGGGTTGTAGAATAGCCCTTGGCATTTGTTGCACTTTGCGAGGACTTGAACCGATGGCACCTTCGAACATGGCCGGCATTCCGGCGATCAAAGACCTTTACAACGACCTCAAGCGGCGCATGGATCAATCTGTAACAGACTTCCAGGCCAATCTGGCCTCCACGCGCACCGGCCGCGCCAGCGTGCACATGCTCGACCAGGTGAAGGTGGATTACTACGGCACGCACACACCGGTGACGCAGTTGGCGCAGGTCTCCACGCCTGAGGCGCAGCTCATCCTCATCTCGCCCTGGGACCCGACCGCGCTCAAGGAGATCGAAAAGGCCATTCAGGCCTCCGACCTCGGCTTCAATCCCATGTCAGACGGCAAGGTGATCCGCGTGCCCGTTCCGCCCATGACCGAGGAGCGCCGCCGCGACGTGGTGAAGCACCTCAACAAGGTCCTCGAAGAGCATCGCACCGCGGTGCGCAACGTCCGCCGCGACGGCAACGATGCCCTCAAGAAGCTCGCCAAGGATAAGAAGATCAGCGAGGACGAAGAAAAGCGCGCCCTCGAAGAGATCCAGAAGATGACCGATGACGAGATCCGCAAGATGGAAGAGATGTCGAAGCGGAAAGAGGCGGAAGTGATGCAGGTGTGAGTGAGCGCTCGCTGTAATTGCAGCGAGCATTACCTTAACAAGAGTGTCATCCTGAGCGAGTCGTCCGCCATGGCGGACGATGAGTCGAAGGACCTGTATTTAGCGCAGCGTCCCGGCCAATTGCTCTGTGGTATACCACTCCTCGCTTAAGTCCATCCATGTCGGATTTGTTTTCTTAATCAATGCTATTTTCTTTGCACGAGTCCATCTCTTTAACTGCTTTTCCCGTGTAATTGCGTTGCTTGGATCGATGAATCTCTCGAACCACACGAGGCGATTGCAGTTACAAGTAGCGGAAAATCCCTCGTGTAGTTTTGTCTTGTGCTCGAAGACGCGCTTGTGCAGATCGCCGGTCATGCCTATGTAGGGGGTCAGGCTTCGACTGGCTACGATATAGGTAAAGTAATAGCGCTCCCGCATGGCAAGATTGTAGGCCAGATAAGAGATGCGCGGCTGCAGCGGCGGCAAAAATGCAGGTCCTTCGACTCGTCGCC
>JASHVE010000048.1 GCA_030039675.1 Acidobacteriaceae bacterium
AGAGCGGCGCCCAGGTATTGCGGATCAGATAAGCGTTGAAGCCCGCGCCCGAACCCACGCGGCCGGCATACTCACGGCCATAGCCAAGATACACCGTTACCGAGTTGTCCGGATGACCGGGAGCCACAACGACAGGCGCCTTCACACGGCCGCTGCCTACGCTGATCTCAACAATGTCCTCCTCTTCGAGGCCGAGCCTGGTCAGCGTCGCACCGGAGATGATCGCGGCGTTATCCCAGCTCAGATTCGTCACCGGCTTGGGCAGCTCCTGCAGCCAGCCGACGTTCGACCAGCGCCCGTCGTAGATCGTCGGATCGGGCCGGAAGATGATCTCGATCGACTCCTTCGGCGTCGGCGTCGGAATCGCGCCGCGAAACGCTACATCAACACTCGTCTTTACGGGGCCGCTTGGCGCAGTATCCGCAATCCAGCCGTCGTGCAGCGCTTTGCGCCATCCGGTCTCGAAATCGCCCTTGATGACCGGCTTCCATGTCTCGCGCACCGCCTCGTACGCGCTCAGCATGGGATCATCGAGCAGCGACTGAAAGAAATCGTGCGCGGTCTTGCCGCCATACAGCGGATCAATCATCGGCTGCACGATGGAGACGGTTCCATCGTAGGCACGCGCATCCGACCAATACTCGAGATGATGCGCGGCGGGAATATGCCAATGTGAAATCTGCCCGGTCTCATCGACGTGCGAACCCAGATGCGCAACAATGTTCGCTTTGTTGAAGGCTGCCGCAAAATCGAGATCGGCGGGCGCATCGTAGATGGGATTGGCGTTCAGAATCACCAGCCAATCCACCCTGCCGGCATTCAGATCCGCGACCAGCGCCTTGAAGTCGGCGAGCTGATTCGACGGCAGCTGGCTCACGCTTGCTTCGCCGACCGAGACCGTCTTGTTGATGTTGCCCAGCGCATCGTTGATGGCCAGCGCCAGAGCCGCGACCGACAGGTCCTGATACAGCCCCGGAATCACCGCGCTCTTGCCCGCATTCGCCTTCAGATCCTTGGCCAGCGCCGTCAGAAACTTCTGCTGCTCCTCGGTCCACGCATAGCCGGGCGCGCTCATACCCGGCACGCCCACAGCCGCAGCCAGCGCAGCCGCAAACGCCGGAATCTCGCTCGCCCGCAGACCTAGTCTGTGCTCGGCCTTGAAACCGGTCGTCGTCGGCGTGCTCTCAACCGTGTACAGCCGGTTCATGCCGTTTTCCGGCTGCTTGCGCCGGTCGGCATAGTCGCGCACCAGCTTGTGGAAGCCGGGATAGGCAGCGCTCGAAAGGAAATCCGCGTCGAGCGAAACGATCACATCGGCGCCCGTCAGGTCATATTGAACGCCGGATCCCTTTTCCAGCCATGTCCCCGCAATGGCCGGGTCATATTGCACCAGCTTCGCCTTCGGATACGCCTTCTCGACAGCCTGCCACTGCCGCGCCAGCGTGGGCGAAGTGATGGTCGCGCTCAGGAAATAGACGCCGCTTCCATCCTTCGTCGAAGCCACCTTCGTGCGCAACGCTTCGGCAAATTCCGTCCAGCCGCGCCCCTCGCCGCGATAGGTCACATGCTGTGAGCGATCGGGATCATACAGCGCGAGCAGCGTTCCCTGCGTATACGGATCGGAGCCACCGCGGTTGTAAGCATGCTCAGGATTGCCGTCTACTTTAATGGGACGAAATTCGCTGCTCTTTACCAGCAACGGCACGGCGCCGGTGGTAAACGGGTGGGCCGTCGCAAAGTACATCGGCTTGCCGAGCACCAGATCCTCGGGAGCCTTGACGTAGGGATAAATCGGCTCATCAGGCTGCTTGGTACAGCCGGCCAGGCCGGCCAGGGCCATCGACGCGCCCATCAGCTTAAGGAAGCCGCGCCGCGAAACGGGATCGACCCACTCCTGCGCAGAACCGGGAAACTCCCGCTCTACGGCCGCCTGAAACTCCGCCGTGTCCGCCAGCTCATCCAGCGAACGCCAGAACTTCTTGCCTTTTACGCCCTTCAGCTCCTCGCGAACCGCAGCCAATGTCACGGGCGCCGAAGCCGCCGGCTTCAAGCTTGCGCGGCCGCTCCCATCCTGCGTGTTGTCTTCCACCGCATTCCCCATCTTGGTCTCCACCGCCTTTGCGGCCGCCTTCATTCCATCTCCGCTCATCGGTGGCACACCTCACAACTGGTCAGATCTTTCGGAGTGCGAATCTTGTAGTGAGCGAGCAGGAAATGCCCCAGATCATCCTGGCTCGTGAACTTCTGATACTGCACCTGGATCGCAGACTGGCTGGCCGCCTCGCCGCCGGTCGTCAATGCGGCGGGCCGCAGCAGAGCCAGCGGCGTCAACGATGCCGCAGCGCTGGCGTCGCCCGACGGATCGGTCCGCGTGCAGCTCACGCTCTGCGCCGTTGGCACGCCATATTTGTCATCCACGGCAGCGCACCACACCGGCTTGTCTTCGGCTGGCTTCTCCCACGCCATGTTGTAGATCTCTGCAGTGGGTCTCAGATTTTTGGCGGGATTGCGATGGCAGTTGAGGCACCACTCCATCTGCAGCGTGTTCTGCGCATACATCAACGGCATCTGGTCAACCTGGCCGTGGCAGGTTGCACAACCGATCCCTTTGTTCACGTGGATCTCATGATTGAAGTACACAAAGTCAGGCAGATCGTGAACCTTGGTCCAGACAATGGACTGGCCCGTGTACCAGCTGTTGCGCACCGGTTCAAGCAGCTGGGCGTTGGTCCAGATCTGCGCGTGACAGTTCATGCAGGTACGCGTCGGCGGAATGCCCGCATAGCTCGATTTCTCCACTGTCGTGTGACAGTACTGGCACTGGAGTCCGAGACCCTGCACGTGGTGCTTGTGGCTGAAAGGCACCGGTTGGTCAGGGCGCTGACCCTGCCGCGTGACCCAGGGTGAGCGTTGTAATTGATCCAGTGTGACTCCCAGGGCGATCACAATCAGCCCCGTTAGCACCAGACTCATGCGGGCCAGTGCATTGGAGCTGCGGTCAAAGATTTGCGGCATTATTAATACCCTGCTCGATTTTCACGTCTGAATGCGGCCGCTGTGCCGGCGGCCACAAAGGTTATGTACAAAGATTGCTCACGAACAAACAAAGACTGCGTAAATGAAAGACCTGAAAGACCACTCCTGTATAAATCACCGCTCCCATGATGCGCAAGGGCTGTGGGTGCAAAAGAGGAGAAAATTGCGCGCAAAAATGGAACGTGTAATTGACTGATAAGAGACGTGAAACAACCAACATCCGCAGGGAGAGTACGCTGCACCCCCATCGCGCGTACCAGTACTTGAGAAAACCGGCCGCCAAACACTTGGCGCGGCGCGAAATTTCTTCACCGCTTCATTGCCGCCTCATGCGCTGCACGCTTGAATATGCACAATTTCACAACCCAAACAATGCACGATCGCCGCTCCACTTCACCCTCGCCAGAATGCGATCACCAGCGCTCCGCTCACAATGAGTGCGCCTCCCACGCAGACCGGCGGCGAAGGCCACTGGCCGAAACGGACCTTGCTGAGAATCTGCGCCATGACGAAGAATATCGGCACGTAAACGCCCAGCAGCCGCCCGAAATCCCAGCGCGACGAATTCACGAGTGTGCCGTACAAAGTCAGCAGCGCGACGCCCGCGGCGAAGGCAGAAACTCGCGCCATTCCTGACGAGCGGTGCAGCCCTATCTGAAAAAATGAATCGCCAAACGCCTCAAGCCATGCCGCAAGCACGAGCGCAGCGAAGACGCCCAGCGGGTTCGAGACCAACCGCTCCGCCCAGTTCATCCAGGTTCTACCTCGGGAAAATGTATTGAAGACAAGAAGCCTCTCCAAGCGGCAATTTTCAACCCGGCACCGCCGCTCGCGCAGGCCTATGCCGCAAATCGTAACAAGAGGGTGGTTTAAAATTCATAAAGGCGCATCAGACCATCACTGGAAAAGTCTTGTTGGCGACCAGGGAACTGCACACACGCAGATCCTCTGGGCCGGTGTCTATCGCACGGAGAGCAACTGAAAAATTCGGAAAGGAAAAATTAACCAAGGCCATGAAATACGCCGGATTGCTGCTGATGCCAGCTGGATTCTTCCTCACCATCGCCGCGCTGGTGCTGTTTCCCGATCCTTTACATAGAGGAATCTTCGTCGTCTGCGCGCTCGCAGTGGAGGCCGCAGGGTTAAGCGCTGCGGTGCGTGGGCACATATCCCCGCGGGGAGAAAGCCGGCCATGATCGGAATGCCGCCTCCCGCAACCGGCGGGATCACCTCAAACTCTGATTCCGTTTTCGTGCTCACGCTGGCGCTTTTGCTCATTGCGCCGCTGATCCTCGCCGGCCTTGCGCTCATCAACACCGGGCTGGGCCGTTCCCGTTCTGCGGCGCAGGCGCTGCTGGGTAATGTTGCCATCGTCTCCGTCGCCGCAATTGTGTTTGCACTGGTGGGAGCGGCCGTCGCCGGAAGTCTCTCGGTTGCCGGTCATGCATTTCATCTGGCCGGCAAGTCCTGGGACTGGATCGGCTCCGGCTCGTTGCTGCTCGGCGGTTTTGGATCGGCTCCGGCCCATGAGCAGCTCGGGCTTTTATTTGAGCTGCAGGCCGCCGCGTTCGCCGCCCTGATCCCCTGGGGATCGGGTGCAGACCGCCTGCGTCTGGCGGCCGGCTGCGCATTGACCGCGGTGCTGTCGGCGCTGGTCTTTCCGCTGACCGCGCACTGGATCTGGGGCAGCGGATGGCTGGCCCAGCTCGACCGCAACTTCTCACTGGGCGCGGGCTTTCTCGATCCGGGCGGCGCCGCAACTGTGCACGCACTCGGCGGATTGAGCGCGCTGGCCGTCGTGTGGATCGCCGGACCGCGCCGCGGCAAGTTTCCCAGAGAAGGCCTGTCAACGGCGATGCCTGGCCATCAAGTGGTCTATGTGCTCTTCGGCTCACTGCTCAGCCTCGTAGGATGGTTGGCCTGGAACACCGCCGGAGCCATTCTCTGGCTGCATGCGCCACTTAACACGCTCCCCGTGGATGCCGTCAACACCTTGCTCTCAGCGGCCGCAGCGCTTTTGGCCACGCTGCTCGTGACACGCATCCGCTTCGGCAAGCCGGACGCCAGTCTCTGCGCCAACGGCTGGCTCGCGGGACTTGTCGCCTCAACCGGCTGCGCTGCCTTCATCACGCCGGGTGACTCGATCGCTGTTGGCATGATCGCCGGAGTCGTCACGCCGGTTCTCGTCGAAGTGCTGGAACTCGCGCTCTCCATCGACGATCCTTCGGGAGCCATTACGGTTCACGGCGTCGCCGGCCTGTGGGGACTGCTCGCCGGCGGACTCTTCGCCTCCCAGCCCGGCCAACTGCTCGCGCAGCTCGTCGGAATCGCCACGCTGCTGGGTTTCGTACTGCCCCTGGTGTACCTGTTCTTTGCGATCCTCAATCGCTTAGTGCCCTTCCGCGTCGATCCCGATGGCGAGCGCATCGGCATGGATCTGCACGAGCTGGGTGGCGGCGCTTATCCGGAGTTCGTAATTCATCGCGACGAGTCGTACCGGTGAGGAGCCGGTTGCCTGCCTCTGTTGCGCGATCACGGCTTTGACGTCTGATTCGTAGGCTGGCTTGCGGGTTGGCTCGGATAGGCCTTCTCAACCGCTTCCTTGAACTGCTGGAGCAGCGCTACGCGCGGGGCTGTCAACCCGTTCGGCATCGAGCGCTCCCACAACGGGCTGCCACGCTTGCCGTTGGCGTTGATCTGGCACACCTCGAAGAGATCGTCAGGCGGTCCAACTTCACCACCCGCCTGAACTCCCACCCCGCTCGCCGGTCCACCCGTGCGCGGCTGGCCGGGAAACTGCCCGCCGGTTCCTGCAGGCGGAACACCGCCTGCGCTGACTCCGGCTTCCGCGCTTGCCTCACGCCCCTTGCGCACCACGATCACCAGGTCGGCTTGCTCGCGCTCCGTCGTGAGCGTGTAGCGTTTCCACTTCTCAAGCGCGTCCCGCACATCGGCAATTGCCATTCGGTCTTCGGGGTACAGGTTCCGATCGAACTCCTGCCCGTCGACAGCCTCCACATAGATGTAACGCGCCTGGCCAAAGACCGCAGGCACGCCCGGCTGCTTCTTATCCTTTGCATGCAGCAGGAGAGCTGCCGGAAACACCAGGAGAAGCGCGACTGCCTTATGAGGTTTCATCAGACGCCTCCAAGATCCACACGTGAATGCGTCAACAGTTTGAACCGCCGCTGATAAGACTACGCCTTTCCCGCCGCGTGAGCTGCGTTTTCGATAGTTTCTTTTCAAGCCCGATGTCGGCTTTCCATCGCGGCTCGAAAACGTATCATGATCTTCGCAGCCGCAGCGCCGCACGATTCCCGTCGAGGTGCCTCATTCGCCGTCTTCTGTTCTGCCTTCTGTTCCCTTTCCTGACACAAGCCGCATCGGCCACGGCTGAGGCGCCCATCACACTCACCTCTCCGCTCGACTACCAGGTTTTCCAGCGCAGCGCACCGCTGAAAGGCGAGGTGCAGATCTGCGGCATCGCGCACCTGCAGGCAGACCGCCTGGAAGCGCGGCTGACCGGCACGTCGCTTAATGGCCCGCTGCCCGGCAACTGGGTGCGACTGCACTTTGACAAAGCATCCGGCGCATTTCGCGCTTCCCTTTCCACGGTGCCCGGCGGCTTCTATCAACTCGAGGTGCGTCTACTGCGCGCACACACCCAGGTCGCGGAGACCGCCGTTGCTCATCTCGGCGTAGGCGAAATCTTCGTCATCTCCGGCCAGTCGAACTCAACGAATTACGGCGAGGTGCGGCAGACCACCGAAACCGGAATGGTTTCCGCCTTCAGCGGCGATTTCTGGCAGATCGCCAACGATCCGCAGCCCGGCGTCCAGGACTCGAGCTCCAAGGGCAGCTTCATTCCCTCTTTTGGTGATGCGCTCTATCGCAAATACCATGTGCCCATCGGCATTGCCGCCGTGGGCCACGGATCGACGAGTGTGCGCCAGTGGCTGCCCGCAGGCGAGCGCATCGATGTGATGCCCACGATGACCAGATTCGTGACGCACAATGCCGCAGGCGATCTCGTTTCCGACGGCACGCTCTTCAACGGGATGATGACGCGCATCCATCAGCTCGGCAGGCACGGCTTCCGCGCGCTGTTGTGGCATCAGGGCGAGTCGGACGCGCACCAGCAGGCCGGCCACGAGATCACTGCAGCCCAGTACCGGCAGATGGTGATCGAGCTGATCCGCGCCTCGCGCAAAAGCGCGGGATGGAACTTCCCCTGGATCGTCGCCGAAGCAACCTATCACTCGCCGAAAGACCCCTCCGACCCCGACATCGAGCGGGCGCAGCGCAGCTTATGGCGACGCGGTGTCGCCATCGAAGGTCCCGACACCGACACCCTCGGCAGCGAGTACCGCCAGAATCACGGCACCGGCGTGCACTTCAGCGATACAGGACTCAAGGCTCATGGCGCACTATGGGCGCAAGCTGTGGAACGCTATCTGAACCGTAAGCTTCCCTGATCCGTTCTCGACCCGACATGCAACAAAAGTTCTCTTTTTCAGCGGCAGGTTCGTCCCTATAATGCGTAGTCAGCAACACTAACAACATGGGATTCCTGACTCACCTCTTTTATCCCTGGGGCCTCTTACTCCAGGTGCTGGCCATTCTGCACTTCATCCGCCGCCGGCCAGACATCTATTGGCTGTTCATCATCGTATTTCTCGGCCCGGTAGGCGCGCTCGTCTACCTCTTCGCCGAGGCGCTGCCTGACGTCGGCCTGGTAGGCCAGTCCTTCCGCGCCTTCCCGCGCCGCAAGCGCATCCGCGAGCTCGAGACCGCGATTCTGGACAACCCCTCGGTCGGAAACTACGAGGAGCTCGGCGATTTGTACATGGACGAAGGCAAGCTGCAGCAGGCCAGAAACGCCTTCGACAAGGCCATCGCCGCACACTCCAATACCCTCGACTGCTTCTACCGCCGTGGCGTCTGCGCCATTGAATTGGGCGACGCGCAGGCCGCGCTACCCGATCTCGAGCGCGTAATCAAAGCAGATCCGGATCACGACTTTCAGCGCGCCGCCGGCTTGCTCGCCCACGCCTACGCGCAAACTGGGCAGAAGGAAAAAGCCGAAGCTCTCTTCCGCCGTGCCACCGGCACATCCACGCTCTCGGAGACCTACTTGAACTTTGCAGATCTGCTCGCCGGCGAGGGCCGTTACTCCGAGGCGCGCGAATGGGCCGAGAAGGTGCTCAACAAGCAGGCGACCATGCCCAGCTATCTGCGCCGCCGCGAGCGGCCGTGGTTCCGGCGGGCAAAAAGCACGCTCAAGCGGATGCCGGCCTGAGCTTCTCAATCTACCGGTGAGCCAAGAGCAGCATCAACACGAACAGCACTACGGGAACCAGGGCCAACCCCGAATAGAGAAGCAGCTTGCGCCCATCCGGCAGTAGCCGGCGATGGAGCGATGCCCGGTGCTCGCCCCCATCCACCCCCACCAGTTCCTGATGTTCCAGCTCCCAGGCCATCTCGGCGGCTGTGGCGTAGCGGTGGCGTGGGTCGCGCTCCAGCGCACGGAAGAGAATCTCCTCGAGCTCGACCGAAATCTCCGGGTTCAGTTCGCGCGGCGGTCTGGGATCGTTGAGCACGCGCTCATTCATCACTGCCAGCGGATTGGGCCCCGCGAACGGCGGCTGGCCGGTGAGCATCTCGTAGAGCATCACGCCCAGCGCATAGATGTCGCTGCGCTGGTCGCCACGCTGTCCTTTCACCTGCTCCGGCGAGATGTAGTCTGGCGTGCCCAGCGCCGGCGAAAGCTCCGTGAACGTGAGCCGCCGGGCATCTTCCTTCATGGCGATGCCGAAATCGATCAGCTTGATGCTGCCATCCTCGCCGACCATGATGTTTTCCGGCTTCAGGTCGCGGTGCACCACGCCGTGTTTGTGCATGTAATCGAGCGCGTCGCAGATGCCCAGAGTAATGGCAATCGCGCGTTCAACCGGGAGCCTGCCTTCTTCGCTCAGGATCGACCGCAGCAGCCGGCCGTCCACCCACTCGATGACCATATAAGGACGGCTGCGTTCTTCACCGTCGTAGGTCTTCACAATGCCCGGATGGTCCAGTTCCTGCCCAATCTCCTGCTCCCGCTGGAAGCGCTCCACCAGCACCGGGTCGGCCTCCATCTCGGCGTGAGGTACCTTCAGCGCTACCTGCCGGCCGGTGCGCAGATCGGTGGCGCGGTACAACGTCGACATGCGGCTGCGGGCGACCGTAGCATCCACGTGGTAATGGTCCAGCGTATCCCCGGCTTCCAAGGTGGTTGTCACTGCATATTGCATAACAAATTTGATCGTTTCACGCGAATCGTAAGAAAAATGCAAGGAATTTGCAGGGAAATCGGTAGGATTATCAGCAAGACCGGTAGCGTCTGACCGCGCCGGCCGGACCATGGACTCAAAATCGGCAACTGCGCACATTGCACGTGGCGCGCAGTTGGGTTGTGATTGAATTCCAGAATGCTTCGATGGATTCGATTTCTTGCGTTGGGCACGGTTCTTTCGCTGCTGCCCGTCTCGGCTGGCGCCGCGGCTCGGGCGCACGAAACCCGGCATGAGTCAGCCCAGGAAACCGGCTTTCTTAATCGCCGCATCGAAGTCGATGGCGTCACCCACCGCTTCCAGGTGTATCTGCCGGAGGATTGGCGGCGCGACGACGACAAGCTCTGGCCCATCATTCTCTTCCTTCATGGCCGCGGCGAGCGGGGCTCTGAGGGCATGTGGCAGACGCAGATCGGTCTTCCCGCCCAGGTGCGCGACCACCCCGAGCGCTGGCCGTTCGTCATCGTGATGCCGCAGTGCCCCCTGCCAGATCACTGGACCGACCCCAGGATGCTGGAGATAGCCATGGCCGCGCTCGATCAGGAATCGGCCGAGTTTCACGGCGATCCCGAGCGTACCTATCTCACCGGCCTCTCGATGGGCGGCTACGGAGCCTGGGAGCTGGCGCGGCAGTATCCCCACCGCTGGGCCGCTATCGCCATTGCTGCCGGCGGCATCTTCTGGAGCTACGATCCCGAACGGTGGCAGGAGTCCTCCACGCTGCCCGCTGAATACGCGCAGGCGATCGGCCACACACCCATCTGGCTCTTCCATGGCAGCGATGACAATGTCGTCGCTCCGCGCCAGGACGAGCTGCTGTACGACGCCGTCAAAACCGCGGGCGGCCACATTCGCTTCTGGGTCTACGAGGGGCTCGGTCACGACTGCTGGACCCGCGCCTACAACGAGCCTGAGCTGCCACGCTGGCTCCTGTCACACCGGCTTACCGCGAAGCCTGAATTTCTGCCGGCCGCCGCTGAGCGACTCGTCATTCCCCGTCATCCCGCAGCCATCAAGCTATCTCTGGCCACGCTTGACAGCCTCGCCGGAGAGTATCGCGAGCCGAACGGCCATGGCGTGATGACAATCTTCCACCAGGGCGATGTGTTATACGAGAAGGACCAATACGGCTCCATCATTGAGCTCGCGGCGGAATCGCCCACCGCCCTCTTTTTCCCCAACGGAGCGAGCCTGCTCCGGCTGCTGATAGAACGCGACGCTCAGGGCCGGGTCACCGCGCTGGTTTTTCACGATGACCGTCACGAAGAGCGCTGGGAGAGACAGGCTCCCGCCGGCCATCCCGCTCTCGCTCTGCGCCATTGAACACGGCTCGGCGCAGTGGAACATAGACCGTGCAGTTTGCGTAATGGTTTTCCAAGTGGTGTTCGCCGGAGGTGAGCATGTTTTGCAGCGGTTGTGGTCAAGCTCTTGAGCCGGGCCAGGCATTCTGCGCCCATTGCGGCCGCCCGTCCGCAGCGGTGATTCCGCCCGTCCCCGGGCTTCAGTTTCAATTGGAGAACTACGCCAGTAAGATTCGCACTCTCAGCATCTTCTGGTACGTCTACGCCGGCCTTTCGCTGGTGCTCGGCTTCGCCGCACTGGCCTTCGCGCATGCCTTCTTCTCGGGCGCCTTCGGGCCCTGGATGCACGGTCCCATGCCGCCCAATTTCTTCGGTCCTGCCCTCCTCCACCTGGCCTGGGCGTTCCTTACGGTTCGCGCCCTGCTCGCCGCCGCCGCCGGCTGGGGCCTCATGGAGCACGCGCCCTGGGGACGCGTGGTCGCGGTCATCGCCGCCATCTTCAATCTGATCAAGTTCCCCTTCGGCACCGCCATGGCCATCTGGACCTTCGTCGTGCTGCTCGGCTACCGCAATTCCACACTCTACGAGCAGTTGTGATACCTCCCTGCCGGCAGCTGTCCGCTGTTAGCTGACGGCTGCCGCTCCACTACAATCAACACATGGCCTTTCCCGAACTCCGGATGCGCCGTCTGCGCCGCACGGATGCGCTGCGCGCGCTGGTCCGCGAGACCACCCTCGAGCCCAACGACCTGATCTACCCGCTGTTTCTGTGCCCCGGCACGGGCATACGCCGCGAAGTCAGCTCCATGCCCGGCGTCTTCAACCTCTCTGTCGATGAGGCGGTACGCGAAGCCGAAGAAGCCGCGCAACTCGGCGTAGGGGGGCTGCTCCTCTTTGGATTGCCCGAAAGCAAGGACGAAACCGGCTCCGGCGCCTGGGAAGAGAACGGCATCGTGCAGCAGGGCCTGCGCGCCCTCCGCCAGTCGAGCGCCGCGCAAAAGCTGGTCCTCATCGCCGACGTCTGTCTCTGCGAGTACACCAGCCACGGCCACTGCGGCGTGGTCGTCCAGGTGCGTGACGGTTCGGGCCGCGACGGCTTCGAAGTCGACAACGATCCCTCCCTCGCGCTCCTGGCGAAAACCGCCGTCAGCCTCGCCAAAGCCGGCGCCGACGTCGTCGCTCCCAGCGACATGATGGACGGCCGGGTCGCCGCCATCCGCGCCGCACTCGACCGCGAAGGCCTCACGCAAACGCCCATCCTGAGCTACGCCTCCAAGTTCGCCTCCGCCTTCTACGGCCCCTTCCGCGAAGCCGCCGACTCCGCGCCGCAGTTCGGCGACCGCCGCAGCTACCAGATGGACGGAGCAAACCTCAGAGAAGCCATGCGCGAGATCGATCTCGACCTCGCCGAAGGCGCCGACATGATCCTGATGAAGCCGGCCATGCCCTATCTCGACGTAGTCCGCGCCGCGCGCGAGCGCGTCGGCGTGCCCATCGGCGCCTACCAGGTCTCCGGCGAGTACTCCATGCTCCACGCCGCCTTTCAAAAAGGCTGGCTCGACCCCACCCGCGCCATGATGGAGTCTCTAGTAGGCATCCGCCGCGCCGGTGCCGATTTCATCGTCACCTACTTCGCCAAAGACGCCGCCAAGCTGCTGGCATAGTTCTCGCGTCATATGGCGATGACCCTTTCTGGTACACGCTTGTTGAGGTCAATCCGGAACAAGCATAATAGCCACAACTTCTCGGATGGGGGCTAGAGCGTGATAGAAAAATGCGGGAAAAGAGGATGTGAAAAGGAAGCTGCCAACACGCTGAGATTCACTTACCCATTTCACCCACAATTGGACGCGGAGCACCCCGTTTGCCTTTGTGAAGAGCACACAAAGGAGGGGCGAAGATTTTCGGAGTCAGATGTATCCGGACTAAAGAAGTGGCTAGAAAGCTGACCGGCGCAACTCTCGACCCTCTGGAACAATGATTACTTCTTTACCGC
>JASHVE010000615.1 GCA_030039675.1 Acidobacteriaceae bacterium
CATCGTGTGTTTCAGCCCAGCCTCATCGCGCCCCTTCGGCACCACGTCGAGAAAGTTGTACGCGCCCACCAGAATGTCGAGCCCGCGCGCGTACGTCGAGTAGGTGTGGAAGATCTCCCCGCTCGCGTCTTTGTAGAAGACGCTCAACCCCGGCCGTTCGTCGGCGGGAAACTCCACCATCTCGTAGTTGTAGTACACCTTGTCCTTGCCCCGCTCTTCGGGTTTGAGCGACACCTGATAGTCGTAGTTGAAGTCGCTGCCGAACGATGAGTACCAGTGGAACCGCCAGCCCATCCGCTTCTTGAACGTCTCGATCTCCGCGAACGGCGCGTGCGAAACCACGGCCAGCGTCACGTCGCGGTTGGCCAGGTGAATCGCTGCGCCGTCAAAATGATCCGCCAGGTACGAGCAGCTCGGGCAGCCCTCCTTCCATCCCGGACCGAGCATGAAGTGGTAGATCGCCAGCTGGCTGCGCTTGCCGAAGAGATCATCGAGTGTGACTTTCCCGTTCGGTCCTTCCAGCTCGTAGCGCTTCTCCACTTTTTCCCAGGGCAGCTCGCGGCGCTGCCGGCTCAGCTCATCCCGCAGCCGGGTAAATTCCTTCTCCTTCGCCAGGAGTTCCTTGCGGGCCGTAACCCACTCGGCCTGCGAAACCACTTTCGGACGCTTTACTTCCGCGGTAATGGTTGCCATCGTCCATCTCCTTCGTCGCTGGTTGGGATTCCGTCTTCTTCCTTAGAATTTTGTGGGCGACAAATGCCGTCAGTCCGCCGGTCCCGCCGGCGCTCGTGGCAATCACCGCCGCTGTCGCGATGCACACCGGGCACATGCGCTCCTCCTGCCGGGCCGTCTCAACGATCCCTATGCCTTCTGCAGAAACGGCGGCATCTCGTCCGCGCTCGGTCCCCAGCTTGCCGGCACCGGCACGTTCAGCAGCCGCAGATACACACAGAACTGCCCGCGATGCTGGTACCAGTGGTTGAGCATAATGTTGCGCAAAAACGAGGCGCGCGGCACCGCCATCAGCTCCCTGTCGCCGGCCATCAGGAGCCACAGTTCGTTCATCGCATTGTCGTCGAACTGCGGCAACTGTCTGCGCACTGTCACAATACTGTCGTTGAACTGGTCAAGGACCTCCTGCAGGCTCCCGGGCTGAGGAAACTTGAACCCGTCGGGTGCTTGCGCAGGATTGTTTTCGACAAAACGCACGATCCCTCCCGGTATCGTGGCGATATGGTACGCAAGCTGACCGGCAGTCATTGATTTTTCGTGCGGTTTCCAGGTCAGCTTGTCTTCCGGCAGTCGCTCCAGAAACCTGCGCGTGATCGGCGCCTGCGCCTCGAACTCGGCCAGCAGCGACTCTGCAATAGATGTGGCGGGTTGTGTCATCAGCATGGCGTTTCTCCTTCGTTTGAAAATCAGAAATCCGGAACAAGAACGGAAATCAGCGCAATCCTTCCGCGCGCTTGCGCACCTGCTCGTGGATATAGCCCCAGCCTGTAACGACGCCCTTCTTGTGTTCCTCCTGCACCAGCCCGAAACCCGAGTGGCAGAACTTGATGAGCGTCTCCCCGTTCTCTTCGCTCAACCGGTACTGCACATTGTTGGCCACCGGATGCGACATGAACAGCGGCCCGCAGAACTCAATCAGCGTGGGCCGCTTGATAGCCTGCACATGCGCCCAGAAGTGTCCGTTACCGTCGCCCAGGTCGCGGAACCATCTTCCTCCGGGCCAGGGTTCAACTACCAGCGGCATCGGCGATCCGTCGGGTCGTTCGTTCAGCGGCCCGAGTTGTTCCAGCAGCGCCGCAAAGGTCACTTCGATCGAGGCGCGCACGCGAATCTCCTGATTCACCGTCAGTGTGAGACTTTCAATCTCCGGAAGGGTCGACGTCATCACTTCTCCTTTGCACTCGCTTCTTCGGAATTGTGGACCATCTGCACCTCGGCTCGCTCCTTGACGCGATTCAACTGGTGCCGCCAGTAACGCTCAAAGGTGCCCGTCCACTCGTACAGCGGGCGAATCGCCTCCGCGTTGGTGCGGTAAAGCCTGTGCCGTCCATTCCGTCGCACATGCACCAGCCCCACCTCCCGCAGCACGCCCAGATGCTTCGAAACCGACGGCTGATCCAGCCCCACAGCCGCCACAATCTCGCCTACCTCGCGCTCGTCCACTGCCAGAAAGGTCAAAATCTGCCGCCGCCGCGGTTCAGCCACGGCATTGAACGCGTCAGAGGTCGTCGCTGCCCGTGCCATGCAAAAACATTACATTCCTATATAGGAATATGTCAACGGAAATCTTGCGCCGTCCACAAGAAAATTTGAAATTCGTTTTGAGCCCTTGGAAAGCTGCGCTATGCTCCCGCCATGAAAACCGCATTCCGCATTCTGTTGGCCGTTCTACTTCTCGGCGCGCCGTGGCTGGGGGCGCAGGCGCCCGCCGCCACCGATCAATCGGCGAACGCGGCCCCCGCCATGAAGACCTGGTTTCTCCGCCTTATTCCGCCGCGCCCCACCTTCGACAAGGACGCCACTCCGTCCGAGCAGGCCCTCATGGAGCAGCATTTCCAGTACTGGAAGGACCTGTTCGACAAGGGCGTGTGCCTCTTCGGCGGGCCCGTCCTCGACCCGCGCGGCGTCTATGGCGTCCTGGCCATCCGCGCCGCCACTGAAGACGAAGCTCGCACCCTGGCCAACGGCGATCCCAGCGTGAAAGCAGGCGTCAACCGGATGGAAGTCGCCGAGATGGAGATCGCGTTTTTGCCCAAGGGCCGCTGACCCTCGCGCACGGCCTGCTTTGCGACCGCCATTTCCGCTATAGTTTGCGCAAAGGATTTCTACCCACTCGAGGACCTTCGCGCATGATATTTAATCGCCGTGCCTTTCTGAACGCTTGCACCCGCGCTGGCATTGCCTCGCCTCTGTTGCCCGGCATTCTCTACGCGCTGGCTGCGCAGGCGCAGGACGCCTCACCCGCCAAAACCGAAGAGCGGCCCAAAATTACGCCCGAAATGATCGACCAGGCGGCCGTGCTCGCCGGCATCGGCCCGTTTCCTGCCGAGCAGAAGCAGATGATGCTCGACGGCCTCAACGATCAGCGCAGTGGATATGATGCGATCCGCGCGCTCAACCTGCCCAACTCCGTACCGCCCGCGTATGTCTTTCACCCGCTACCGGCAGCGAAGCCCATTGACCAAGATGTAGATCGGCAGCGCTCTCGACCTCTAGGCTGGATGGCCGGCAGCGAATCCACGTTCACCCTTCCGCGAACTCTTTCGAACATCGAGGATCTTGCCTTCGCCACCCTGGACCAGTTGGGTACGATGCTGCAACTCCGCAAGATCACCTCCCTCGCCCTCACCCAGATGTACCTCGACCGCCTCAAGCGCTACGACCCCAAGCTGCACTTCGCCATCACGCTGACGGAAGAGCGCGCCATCGCGCAAGCGAAAAAAGCAGACGAGGAGATCGCTGCCGGCAAATACCGCGGCCCGCTCCACGGCATTCCCTGGGGCGCGAAAGACCTGCTGGCGGTGAAAGGCTATCCCACCACCTGGGGCGCCGGCGGCTTCGAGCACCAGTCCTTCGACGAAGACGCCACCGTCGTGCAGCGCCTCGACGCGGCCGGCGCCGTGCTTGTGGCCAAGCTGACGTTGGGCGCGCTTGCCATGGGCGACAAATGGTTCGGCGGACGCACGCGCAACCCCTGGAACCCAGCTCAGGGTTCGAGCGGCTCCTCGGCAGGCTCGGCCAGCGCCGTGGCCGCAGGTTGCGTGGCCTTCGCCATCGGCTCCGAGACGCTGGGCTCCATATCGTCTCCCTCTACGCGCTGCGGCTGCACCGGCCTGCGCCCCACCTTCGGCCTCGTCCCCCGCACCGGCGCCATGGCCCTGAGCTGGACCATGGACAAGCTCGGCCCTATCTGCCGGTCTGTTGACGACTGCTCTCTGATCCTCGAAGCCATCAGCGGCCCCGACAGTGCAGACCTGTCCGCAGCATCCGTCCGTTACGAGCCGGCCAGAAACCTCGACTGGCACAAGCTGCGCATCGGCTACCTGAAGAGTGAATTCGACCCGCAGCCGCCCCTCAAGCTCAAAGAAGCCGCGCCCGGCGAGTCTGCCGAGGAAGCAAAGAAACGCGAGGACCACAACCGCAACGCCCAGGCCGCCCGAGCCCGCCGCGACTACGACCGCCGCTACGAGCAGGCCTCGCTCGACAAACTGCGCTCGATGGGCGTAAACCTCATCCCAGTCGACCTGCCCAAATTGCCCTGGGACGCGATGATTCCGCTGCTAACCGCCGAAGCCGCCGCGGCCTTCGACGATCTCACCCGCTCCGGCCGCGACAAACTGCTCACCGAGCAAGGCCCGGAAGACTGGCCCAACGACTTCCGCATCGCCCGGCTTTATCCGGCCGTCGAGTACATCCAGGCCAACCGTGCCCGGACCCTCGCGGTGCGGCAGATGTCGGCGCTCTTCGACCAGGTCGATGTCATCGTCACGCCCACGACCGATGCGCAGCTCATCGCCACCAACTTCAGCGGTCACCCTGCGCTGATTCTGCCCAACGGCCTTCGCGGCGCCGACGCACCCCGGCCGCCCGAGATCGACGACGGCAACCACGACGACATCGGCGGCCCCGGCACGCCCGTCTCGCTCACTTTTTTGGCTGGCCATTATCAGGAAGCCAAGCTCGTCGCCTTCGCCGGCGCCTACCAGCAGGCCACCGGCTTCGAAAAGTTCCATCCAAAGCTGGATTGAACGGGGAATGTTAACCTTTTAGATGCGGGAGGTTGTAAACCCTTCAGTTTTCGGAATTTTGCACAGATTATAGTGCATAAAACCATTTTTTCCACACAGTTCAAGGCGCATCCGACGTGTTGGAGACCAACGAAACATCCTTCCGGTTCAAACTCTCGCGAGGATAGAACTTTGGCAGAGTATACGATTCCAAAGCCTCAGCAGCGTCCGCTGGAAAGACTGCGCACGATCCCAGATGTCACTTTGCAGGAATTGATTTCTGCGCTGGAAAAATCGCCGTTCGCCGACCCGATAGTGTCTGGCCTTTCTGTAAGTGAGGCCGCAGAGCTAAAG
>JASHVE010000616.1 GCA_030039675.1 Acidobacteriaceae bacterium
GAGACCTGCGCACGCGGCCAGGCCTACCGTGTCTCCGGCGTCATCGACACGCTCACAGGCGAGCGCTTTCGCACCGCCCCTGGCCCGGCAGATCTCTGGCTCGCCACCAGTCCTAAGGTTGCCGACGCAGCCGAAAAGCAGCGCCTCGCCGCCGCCTACCGCGCCGGTTTGGTCGACATGGAAGCCGCCGCCATCGCCCGCCTGGCCGCCATGCGCGGAATCGGGTTTCACTGCGTCAAGGGCATCAGCGACGGGCTTACCGACCGCCTGCCCGACTTCAACCGCTTTCTAACCTCGGAAGGCCGCTTCCAACTCGCTGGTTTTACTCTTTTTGCGCTCTTTCACCCTGGGTACTGGTCGGCGCTCCGGCAAATGGGCGAAAATAGTAAGAAAGCTTCACTGAGCATGGCCGGGTCTGTGCTCGATCTTCTCGATCCGCAAGGAGCGATCAGGAAACGGAATGGCCACCCAAATCTCGACCGCTGAAACTCAAGTCCAGTCCACTATCCCCTCCACCATGCGCGCCGCGGTCTACCGGGGCGTCAATGACATGCGCGTAGAGACCGTGCCGGTTCCGCGCATCGGCCCGGGCGAACTGCTGATCAAGATCGCGACCTGCGGCATCTGCGGAACCGACCTCAAAAAGATCCATATGGGCTCGCACTCGGCGCCGCGCATCTTCGGCCACGAAATGGCTGGAACCATCGTGGAAACAGGCGCAGGCGTTACCGGCTTCCACGTCGGCGACCGTGTCATGACCTTCCATCACGTGCCCTGCGGCGAGTGCTACTACTGCCGCAAGCAAACGCCCGCGCAGTGCCCGCTCTACAAAAAGACCGGCGTCACTGCCGGATTCGAGCCCTCCGGCGGTGGCTTCGCCGAATACATCCGCGTGATGGACTTCGTCGTCGCCAATCGTGGCGTGGTTCGCATTCCTGACGGCATTCCATTCGAGCAAGCCGCTTTCGTCGAGCCGCTGAACACTGTGCTCAAGGGCGTGAAGATGCTGAATCTTGCCCCCGACGATACCGTGCTCGTCATCGGCCAGGGTCCCATCGGGCTGATGCACGCCGTGCTGGCCCGTCGCACCGGCGCTCGCGTGCTCACCTCGGATCTTTTCCCCGAGCGCCACGCTATTGCCGCGCGCTTCGGGCTCACCAACCCGATCCACGCCGGGCAGGAAAACGTCGTCGAGCGCGTCCTGACTGAGACCGAAGGCCGCGGCGCCGACGCTGTAATCCTTGCCGTCGGCGGCAACACCCTCATCCGCACCGCCATGGACGCCGCCCGTCCCGGTGGCAAGGTCATGCTCTTCGCCCAGACCCAACACGGCGAGGCCACCATCGACCCCGCCGCTGTTTGTGTGGACGAGAAGACCCTCCTCGGTTCATACTCATCCTCGTTCCCGATTCTCGACGAGGTGACCAGCCTTATCTTCTCGGGCTACCAGAACGGATTCGACCTGACCCAACTGATCTCCCACCGCTACCAGCTCGAGCAGGCAGTTGCGGCCATCGAAATTGCATCCCACCCCCAGCCAGGCTCCATGAAGATTATGATTGAGCCCGTGCCCGGCGCTGGGGCACAGTAAGGGGGACTTGATGGCAACAACAATGAAGGCCGCAATCCTCCACGGCCGCGAAGATGTCCGCATTGAACATGTCCCGGTCCCCAAGGCCGGGCGCGGCGAGTTGATCGTGCGCGTTGGAGCAGCTCTTACCTGCGGAACCGATTTGAAGGTCTTTCGCCGCGGTTATCACGCGCGCATGATCGTTCCTCCCGCGCTCTTCGGCCATGAACTGGCCGGAACTGTCGTCGAAGCAGGCGAAGGTGTCACAGATTTCGTTCCTGGCGATCGCGTCGTCGCCCTCAACTCCGCGCCCTGCGGCCAGTGCTACTTCTGCGCGCGCGGCCAGGAAAATCTTTGCGACGATCTGCTCTTCAACAACGGCGCCTATGCCGAGTTCATCCGCATTCCCGCGCGCGTCGTGGCCAAGAATACGCTGCACGTTCCCGATCACGTGCCCCTCGAACACGCGGCGCTCACTGAACCGCTCGCTTGCGCCGTGCACGGCTTTGAGGACTCCCATCCGCGCAAAGGCGACATTGTGGCCGTCATCGGCGGCGGACCGCTGGGCTTGATGATCCTTCACGTAGCCGCGCTCGCCGGTTACGAGGTCATCGCGCTCGTCAAGCACGACGGCCAGGTAGAAGCCGCGCGTCAACTCGGCGCCGCGCATGTGGTGCAGACCTCGAGCATCCGCAAAGCCATTCGTGAGACCCGCGCCCTTACCCCCAAAGACCGCGGCGTCGACATCGCCATCGAAGCTGTCGGCGTTCCCGAAGCGTGGCAGGAAGCGGTCGAGCTGGTGCGCAAAGGTGGCACTGTGAACTTCTTCGGAGGATGCGCCGCCAATACGCACGTCACGCTCGACACCAACCGTATTCACTACAGCGACATCACACTCCGCGCCACCTTCCATCACACACCGGCTATCTGCCGCAAAGCGCTCGAAATTATTGCCGAAGGTCGCTTCCAGTGCGGAGCCTTCATCACCGGCCACGCTCACCTCTACGAGCTCAACCGCGTCTTTGAAAAGCTGATGAACCGCTCGACTGAGATCAAGACTGCCATTGTTCCCTGAGGCCAATTCTCCTGGGATCGCGATAATCGCGACAAAGTAAAGCATATGGGCGTCAGCATGAAGGGCACCGCATTAAGCCCTTACATCAATAAAATGGAATTCACCCGGGCCTTTGCCCCTGAGGAATGTGCTCAAGTAGATGAAGACGGCAGCCGAACAACCTCACCGTGAAGCTTCAAGCAAAGACGAGCTGCTCGCCCGCGGCTGGGCTGCGCTTCCACCTGCCTATCGCATTCCAGAAAAGGCGCCTGCACTCGCCGAGGCTCTCGCCTACTGCCGGCAGCTCGCCGAGTCGCACTACGAAAACTTCCACGTCGTCTCGCGTTTTTTGCCCAAGGCGCTGCGTCCGCACTTCCACGCTATCTACGCCTACTGCCGCATCTCCGACGATCTGGGTGACGAAGTCGGCGACTGCTCCGCGGCTCTCGCATTGCTCGATCTATGGGGACGCGAGCTCGATGCGTGCTATGAAGGCCGCGCGCGCCATCCCGTCTTTGTCGCGCTCGCAGAGACCATCCGCATCTGTGCAATTCCCAAGGAACCCTTTGCCGATCTGCTCACCGCGTTTCGCCAGGACCAGACCGTCACGCGCTACGAAACCATGCAGGACGTGCTCGGCTACTGCCGCTACTCGGCTAACCCTGTGGGCCGTCTTGTGCTCTATGCGTGCGGCGAAGTGAACGAAGAAAACTTCCGCCTCTCTGACGCGACCTGCACGGCGCTGCAGCTCGCCAACTTCTGGCAGGATGTGCGCGTCGATTTTGTCAAAGGCCGCGTCTATCTGCCGCAGGACGATATGCGCGGCTTCGGCGTGAGCGACGAAACCATTGCGTCAGGCGTCGCCACGACCGGGTTCCGTGCTCTTCTCCGTCATGAGGTTACGTTCGCGCGTTCTCTGTTTGCAGAGGGACTGCCGCTGATCCAGCGCGTCCACCGCGATCTTGCGGTCGATCTCGATCTGTTCAGCCGCGGAGGCCTCGAAATTTTGCGCGCCATCGAGCGGCGGGACTTCGACGTGCTCACCGCGCGGCCCGCAATCTCCAGGCGTTCGAAGCTTGCGCTCGCTCTGCGCGCGATCGGCGGCAAGGCTCTGCCGTTTCTTCGTCTCGGCGCACGGGCCACAGGGAAAGCGGCTTGACGATTGCGCGGAGCGAAGTTGATTTGGCCCGTGCCTATGCGGAATGCCGCGCCATCGCCAAGCGCGAAGCCAAAAATTTCTACTACGCGTTTGTCGCGCTCCCCACGCCGCGCCGCAATGCGATCTGCGCTGTCTACGCCTTCATGCGCCAGGCCGACGATCTGTCCGACGACGAAACCCTCCCGCGTGAAGAGCGCAGGCAGCGTCTCGACGCCTGGCTCGCCGATTGGCGTGGTGTCTGCCAGGGAGGAGACTCGTCGAACCTCGTGTTTCTCGCTGTCCGCGACGCAACCGAGCGTTTCCAGATTCCGCTGCATCTTCTGGACGAACTCGTCGCCGGTGTGACCATGGATCTGGAGCACGAGGCAAGCGGCGAGCCCGATACCTACGCGACCTTCGCCGATCTCTATCGCTACTGTTATCTCGTGGCCTCTGTCGTCGGTCTGGTCTGCATCCGCATCTTCGGCTACCAGGACCCGCGCGCAGAAAAGTTGGCCGAGGAAACCGGCATCGCCTTCCAACTGACAAACATCCTGCGCGACGTGGCGGAAGATGCCGCGCGCAACCGCGTCTATCTCCCGCTCGAAGATCTCGCTGTCCATAACGTTTCTCTCGACTCATTGCTGCATCGCGCGCCCTCCGCGCCGTTAACGATGAACGAACGCGTACTGCTCGCTGCCATCGCCCAGCGGGCCGAGAATTACTATCGCTCCGCGCGGGAGCTGCTGCCGCTGATCGATCGCGAGAGCCGGCCGGCGCTGTGGGTGCTGGTGTCGATCTATCACGCACTGCTCCAGCGCATTCAGCGCGCCGATTACGATGTATTCACGCATCGCACCAGCGTGCCGACTGCGCAAAAGCTCACCATTTTGTCCATTGGCCTTGCACGTATGACGCTCGCTCGCCTCTTCGCCCGCAAATAGGATGATTCGTTGAGTTCTTCGCAGCCAATTTCGCGGAAGACCGTCACCGTCGTCGGCGGCGGCGTCGCCGGCATGAGCGCAGCCTGCGCTCTTGCCGAAGCGGGCTTCCGCGTGCGGCTCATCGAGCGTCGCGGTTATCTGGGCGGACGTGCAAGTTCCTACCTGCATCCTGGCGTTGAAGAGGTCATCGACAACTGCCAGCATGTACTCTTCGGCTGCTGCACCAATCTCATCGGCTTCTACAAACGCATTGGCGTTCTCGATCGCATCCACTGGACGCGCGAGATGACAATGATCGAGCCCGGCGGACGCCACTCACGCCTCGGCCCAAGCTGCCTGCCTGCGCCGCTGCACGGATTGCCCAGGCTGCTCTCGGCGCATGCCTTCACACTCGCCGACAAATTGGCTCTCGCGAACGCATTCCGCATTTTGCTGCGCCCGGTTCCGGCTGATGCAACGGAATCGCTCGGCGAATGGCTCAAGCGCAACGGCCAGACGCGCGGAGCCATCGAGCGCTTCTGGCGTCTGGTCATCGCCAGCGCACTCAACGCCGATCTCGACACGATCGCGCTGCCCTACGCCGCCAAAGTCATCCGCGAGCTGTTCATGAACTCCGCCGAAGCAGGTGCCATGGGAATGAGCACAGCGCCCCTCAGTGAGCTCTACGCAAGCGCGGAAATCTTCCTCACCGATCGCGGCTCCGAGGTGTTCTTCAATGCCAATGTTGAATCGGCCGAGTGGGACGAAGAGATATCCGAGTGGACGCTCATCACCCGCAACGGTCAGGTCGTCTCTGACTTTCTGGTTCTCGCGCTGCCCTTCGAGGCCACGGCCAAGCTTCTTCCCTGCATGCCTCCTGCCGAAGGCGTCGACAGGCTGCTCTCGCAGATCGATCACCACGAGCACTGGCCCATCTGCAGCGTGCATCTCTGGTTCGATCGCGAAATCACCGATCTTCCCCACGCCGTCCTGCTCGACCGCGAGATCCACTGGATGTACAACAAGACCCGCCTGCAGCCCGGGCGTAATTTGCAAGGCAGTTATCTTGAACTGGTGCAGAGCGCTTCGCGCCGCTTCGCCGCGCTCTCACGCGAGCAGGCTATCGCGCAGGCGCTCGCCGAGCTGCGCGAGTTTTTCCCTGCCGTCTCTTCGGCAAAGCTCGAGAAGGCCGCGCTGATCAAAGAGGTCCGTGCAACCTTCGGCGTGCCACCGGGCGTCGATGCCTCCCGTCCGGACTGCATTGCGCCTTGGCCGAACTGCTTTCTGGCCGGCGACTGGACCGCCACCGGCTGGCCCTCCACGATGGAAAGCGCCGCGCGCTCCGGCCATCTCGCCGCCGAAGCTCTCGGCATTGAATCAGAGATGCCGCTTTCCTGCCTGGAGCGCGATCTGAAACCCAAGGGTCTTATGCGCTTTGTCCCGAACCCGGGTGCTCGACATTAGTGCAATTACAGCGGTTTCACAGTTGCTATATCCCGAAGCCACTGCTGCAAAGTGGCATTTTCCTCAAGAAAATGCCACCTTCCGCGGCTTCGGCAAGGGCACATCAACTGTGAAACCGCTCTAGGGCCTGTTAACACTAATCAGTAATTCCATGCTATGCTGCGGTGCATGGAGATCACGGAAGCACAGTATCAGCGTGTCGCCGTCAGCCTTCCCCGGCAGCGCGGCAACGTGAAGGTGAGCAATCTGCA
>JASHVE010000617.1 GCA_030039675.1 Acidobacteriaceae bacterium
CAGGCCGTGCTCGTCTACACGCCCATCAGCGAGCACCGCCACGCCATCGGCATCGCCGCCCAATACGGCGTCTCGGTCATGGTCGAAAAGCCGCTCACCATCTCGCTCGACGACGCGCTCGCCATCCGCGAGATCGCCCGCAAGCACCAGATCCACGTGCTGGTGAACTACGAAACCACCTGGTACTCCAGCAACAAGGCCGCCTATGACCAGCTGCGCGACGGCCAGCTCGGCGATGTGCGCCGCGTCGTCGTCCACGACGGCCACCAGGGCCCCAAGGAGATCGGCGTCCAGCCCGAGTTTCTCAACTGGCTCACCGACCCCGCGCAGAACGGCGCCGGTGCGCTTTATGACTTCGGCTGCTACGGCGTCGATCTCATGACCTGGCTCATGCACGGCGAAACCCCGCTCACCGTCACCGCCGTCGCCAACCACGACAAGCCGCAGATCTATCCACATGTCGACGACGACGCCACCATCGTCCTCCAGTACCCGCACGCACAGGCCGTCATCCAGGCTTCGTGGAACTGGCCCTTCAGCCGCAAGGATATGGAAGTCTACGGCGCCACCGGCTACGCCATCACCGTCGGCCCCGACCAGATTCGCGAGCGCCACCAGCACGACCACGAGGAGCAGCTCACCACCGCGCCGCGCATCGACGGCCCCGAAAGCAATTCGCTCGATTACCTCGCCGCCGTCCTCAGCGGCCAGATCAAAGACCAGGGCGACCTGAGCGCCCTCGACACCAACGTCATCGTGATGCAGATCCTCGACGCCGCCCGCACCTCCGCCCGCGAAGGCCGCACCGTGCGCCTCACTCCAGTAGGCCAATAGCCTTTGCTGCAAGCTGGCATTTAGCAATCCTGATTCAACACAAAACTCCGTGCCCCACCCTGTCGACTTCTTTTCGTCGACAGGGTGGGAAAGCATACCTCTCACCCTGTGGCTTTCCGCTCTCACCAGGAACGAAGACCGAATCTCCTAAATGGGAGGAGCCACCGTCTGCGTGCGCATATGAATACACTTGGCCTCATCCGCATCCCATCCTTCCCAGCAATTAATGGCAATGAGAAAATCGCTCGCCTTCTGGTCCAGCCCGTCGTGGAAGGTCTTCAAGTCCATTGTCCGAATCTCGTCCGTCCTGTGCGGGTCCTTGAAGTAGACCACCGATGCACTCGCTCCGATCACAACGATCGCGTGCGAACCGGTAGGTTTGAACTCCTCGACGGACATGATCGGCTCCGTGCCGGCTCGTCTGTCGGTTGACTTGATCTTTTCCCGCGTCGCTACCACCGTGCCGCCGGTGTAAAAAGGCCCCCAGCGCTCCAGCAGATCCGCTACGTCCCCCGGCTTCCCATACTGCTCCCGATTGATCTTGTGAAATCCTGCATCAGGAACAAACGATGTGAGAAGATTCAGCCGTGCCAGGCCGCTGTTTTCTTCTTTCCCCAGTTGCTCGATAGCCGCGCTCAGCCTCTGCTTGCGTGCGGCAGGATTCGATTCCCGCAGAAAGGCGAGGCTCTTTGTCTGCGTCTCCGTGAGGCTTGTCTTCTGCTCCAGCAGCTGCAGAGCCCGGTCGTATTCCTGCATCTTCTTAAGCCGCTGCTTCAAATGCTTGATCACTTCGTCGGCGGTGTCGCCGCCGTGGTCCGTCAGCACCTGGCGCAACTCATGCAGAGTCTTAAAGTCCTCATACAATTCGTTGTTCTTGTTATCGAGCTTGTGGTGAAACTTCAAAAGCATCTTCGATGCGTAATACCAGCACGTAGGGCCGCGCTGGCCAAATTCATTCGCTTCGCCGCCGATGGAAGGCACCTTATAAAGGACTGCCATGCATAAACCTCGTGAGATCGGGATACGCAGGTCGAGGGGGATTCAGAAGAGAGGCTCAGAAAAGAGTTGCAGCACTCGTGCCGAACGGGCGTAGTTATCGGACGACCAGAAAAAACTTGGTATCGCGAAACCATCTTCCCGGTCGCGCCCGCGCATGTCAAGCGCTGCAGGGAAGGGGCGAAGTGTCACGGCACGAAAACTGGATCCAGAATCGAGCAAGAAAATGGGTGGCCCAGGTCTGGATTTTCAGACCTGGGAAAGCACACCCTCAACTCAACGAGAAAAACTAAGCCGGCATCGCCAGCGCCAGATTGCTCCACAGCCGCAGCGTCGGATCGGCCTGATTGATCGTGTAGAAGTGCAATCCCGGCGCGCCGTTCTTGAGCAGCGTCTCGCACAACCGCGTTACCACGCTGCGCCCGAAGTCGAGCAGCGCGGGCTTGTCATCCTGCAGCTCTTCAAGCCGCAGCCGCACCCAGCGCGGCAGATCCGCCCCGCATCCGTTGCAGAAGCGCAGCGTGTTTGCGTAGCTCGTGATCGGCATGATGCCCGGCACAATCGGAATGCGAATCCCCGCCTTCGCACACCGCTCCATGAAGTCGAAGTACGCGTCCACGTTGTAGAAGAGCTGCGTCAGCGCCGAGTCCGCGCCCGCGTCCACCTTGCGCCGGAAGTTGTCGAAATCCGCGCCGGGGTTCGCCGCCTGCGGATGCATCTCAGGATAGGCGGCCACCTCGATCTTGAACGCATCGCCATGCGTCTCGCGAATAAAGCTCACCAGCTCGTTCGCATAGCGGAACTCGCCCGGAGCAGCCGCGCTCAACGCCGTGGCCGGCAGATCGCCGCGCAGCGCAACAATGCGCTTCACCCCCGCAGTGCGGTAGCGCTCAAGCTGCGCCGCCACATGCGCGCGCGTCGACCCGATGCACGTCAGGTGCGGCGCAGCCTCAATGCCGCAATGCTTCACCACCGTCAGCAGCGTCTCGTAGGTGCCGTCCTGCGTGGAGCCGCCCGCGCCATAGGTCACGGAAAAATAGTCCGGCCGCACCGCCGCCAGCTCGCAGATTGTGGCCGGCAGCTTCGCAGCACTCTCCGGCGTCCGCGGCGGAAACAACTCGAACGAGAAACTCGGCGAACTCATAGCTCTCGATCCAATCTAAGTAAGTTTAGATTTGCGGTTCCCACCCTAGCCACAAAAACAAGAACGTGGCGAGGGTGGGGCACCCGAATTTTTGCAGTTCATAGTTCACAGTTGCCAGTTCGTAGTGCTCTGTCCCTGTTCGCTGTGAACTGCGAACTATGAACTGCTTTCTAGTACCTGTAGTGCTCCGCCTTATACGGCCCTTCCACCGGCACGCCCAGATAGTCCGCCTGCTTCTGCGAAAGCGTGGTCAGCTTCACGCCGATCTTTTCGAGATGCAGCCTGGCCACTTCCTCATCCAGCTTCTTGGGCAGCGTGTACACGGCCACTTTGTACGTGTCCTTGTTCTTCCACAGATCAATCTGCGCCAGTGTCTGGTTGGCGAAGCTGTTCGACATCACAAAGCTCGGGTGGCCCGTTGCGCAGCCGAGGTTCACGAGGCGCCCTTCGGCGAGAACAAAGATGCCGTGCCCGTCGGGGAACTTGTAGAAGTCCACCTGCGGTTTGATGTTCAGCTTTTCCACGCCCTTCTCTGCGTTCAACCGATCCATCTGGATCTCGTTATCGAAGTGCCCGATGTTGCAGACGATCGCCTGGTCCTTCATCTTCTTCATGTGCTCGAGCGTAATGATGTCCGTATTGCCGGTGCACGTCACGTAAATATCGCCGCGCCCCAGCGTATCCTCGATCGTCGTCACCTCGAAGCCTTCCATCGCCGCCTGCAGCGCGTTGATCGGGTCAATCTCCGTCACAATCACCCGCGCGCCCATCCCCCGCAGCGAGTGCGACGAGCCCTTGCCCACATCGCCGTAGCCGCAGATCACCGCCACCTTGCCCGCAACCATCACGTCCGTAGCGCGCTTGATGCCGTCGGCCAGCGACTCGCGGCAGCCGTACAAATTATCGAACTTGCTCTTCGTGACTGAATCGTTCACGTTGATCGCCGGCACCAGCAGCTTCCCCGTCTCCATCATCTTGTAGAGCCGGTGCACGCCCGTCGTCGTCTCCTCAGAAACGCCGCGCCACTCCTTGGCCACCTTGTGCCAGTGCTGCGGATCCTCCGCATGCACCTTCTTCAGCAGATCCTTGATCACCTGCTCTTCATGGTTGCCGCTCGGCGTGTTTACCCACCCATCGCCCTCTTCCAGCTCATCGCCCTTATGA
>JASHVE010000618.1 GCA_030039675.1 Acidobacteriaceae bacterium
ACGCCGCAGCTTGCGGGGATGCAGCATGCGCAGTCGCTGCCTTATGCCTCGTCGCTGTGCGGCGCGTGTTACGAGGTGTGCCCGGTCAAAATCAATATTCCGGAGGTGCTGATCGACCTGCGCGCCAAGGTGACGGACCAGGAGCGCCGGCAGGCGCGACGATTCTTCGATCCGATGTATCTGGGCATGCGCGTTGCCGGGCTGCTTTTAAGAAGCGCTGTGCTCTTTCATGCGGCGCAACGGCTGGCGCGCATCGGCCTCTGGTTCTTCACGCGAAAAGATGGGTGGATTCATGCGTTGCCCGGTGTGGGCGCTGAATGGACGCAGACGCGCGATCTGCGCGGGATGCCTAAACAGCCGTTCCATGCATGGTGGGCGGCACGGGGCAATACCGGCAATGACATCCGCGGCCGGGAGGGGCAATGAGCGCTGCGACCAATGTGTCCGGGGCGACGCGCCGGCAGATTCTGGATCGGGTTCGCGCGGCAACACGGAACTCTGCCGGGTCGATCGAGCAGGCGGCAAGCGCATACGCTGCCCTGCCGCGAGAGTACACGCGCCGTGGCGTGCTTTCGGCGGAAGAACGGCTGGGGCTGATGATTCATCGCCTGCGCGAGTACGATGCCGAGGTAACCGAATGCGCGCCGGTGGCGCTGCCCGCGACTATTGCTGCACAGCTTGAAAAGAGCGGACGGCGGATTTTTGCTGCGCCTGCGGGGTTGCCGACGGAGTGGCTCGCACCGGGATTCAGCTGGAAGATCGGCCAGGATCTGACGATCGCGGAGGTCGAGCAGGCCGAGGGAGTGGTGACGGCGTGCTTTTGCGGTGTGGCCGACTCGGGCACGATCGTGCTGCATCACTCTGCTGCGGAGGGCCGCCGCGTGCTGTCGCTGCTGCCCGACTGGCACCTGTGCATTCTGCGCGCGAGCCAGGTCGTGGAGACGCTGCCCGAATACTTCGAGCGGTGCGAGCAGCCCCCACACAGCTCCAGCGACAAGAAGCCGTCGCTGGGGATCCCGGCGCTCCACCCCAGCGACAAGAATCCGTCGCTGGGGACCCCGGCATTGGTTACTTGGGTCTCGGGACCCAGCGCCACGGCTGACATTGAAATGACGCGCATCAAGGGAGTTCATGGGCCGCGATTTCTGCATGTGATTCTGGTCCGCGACCAGGATGCTCAACAAATCTAGAATGAAGACCGACCGAGGGTAGAGCGAAACCGGGCCGGCAAGGAGCAACACGATGACACTTTCGGATTCTGCACTCCGCGACTTTGCCTTCAAGGCGTTGGATTCCTTTCAGATCGAGATTCCATCCTGGGGATTCGCCAACACGGGCACGCGCTTCGGCAAGTTCGTGCAGGCAGCAGCGGCGAGGACGATCGAAGAGAAGTTTTCCGACGCGGCGGAGGTGAACCGGCTTACCGGCGCGACGCCGACGATGGCGCTGCACGTGCTGTGGGACCTTCCCAAGGGTGTGAAAGACGTGTCTGAAGTACGCGCCCTGGAGCGGCGGTTCGGCATTCGCGCGGGGTCTATCAATCCCAACCTCTTTCAGGACCAGGAATACAAGTACGGGTCGCTTTGCAATCCTTCGGCGGAGATCCGCGACCGGGCTCTGGATCACATGTTTGCCTCCATTGAGATTGGCAAAGCACTGGGATCGCGCGATGTGTCGCTGTGGCTGGCGGATGGCTCGAACTATCCGGGCACGCAGAGCATCCGCAAGCGGATTGGCTGGCTGGAGGACGCGCTGCGCGCCTGCCATGACCGGCTGGCGCCGGAACAGCGTTTGCTGGTGGAGTACAAACCCTTTGAACCGGCCTTCTACCACACCGACATTGCCGATTGGGGTATGTCGTCGCACCTTTCCCGTATGACCGGACCGCAGGCCTGCGTGCTTGTCGACACGGGCCATCATTATTCCGCGCAGAACATTGAGCAGATTGTGGCCTGGCTGCTGCACACCGGGCTGCTCGGCGGCTTTCATTTCAACGACCGCCGCTACGCCGACGACGATCTTACGCTCGGCTCGATCGATCCGTACCAGGTCTTCCGCATCTTTCACGAGATCCACTCGGCCGCCGGCGACGGGCTGGAGATCGACGTGGCCTACATGATCGACCAGAGCCACAATCTGAAGGGCAAAATCGAGGCCATGGTCCAGACCGTGGTCACGGCGCAGGAACTCTATCTGAAGGCGGCTCTTGTCGACCGCGAGCGGCTGGCAGAGCTGCAGCAGGCGTGCGACCTGGTGGCGGCTGAGGAGCTCTATCGCGGCGCCTTCTGGCGCGATGTGCGGCCGTTTACCCGCGCCTGGCGCGAGGCGCGCGGGCTGCCTGCCGATCCGCTGGAGGCGCTGCGCACCGGCGGCTATGTGGAGCGTATCGTCCGCGAGCGCGGCAGCCGCGTGTCAGCGGTGAGCAGTTACGCATGATGATGTTCTATGATGTTTGTCGCGCATCGCGCCGCCTCAGGAGGGACGGTTGGCCAAGGCAAAGATCAAGCGGCTCTACCTGATTCCGATTCTTTCGAAAGCGCTTGACGTGATTGAGCTGCTGGAACGGGATCACGCGTCTCTGACGCTGGAGGACGTTTACCAGAAGACCAATATCTCGAAGACCAGCGTGTATCGCATCCTGAAGACGCTGGTGCATCGCGGCTACCTGGCGCAGACGCAGAATGGCCAGTACCGGCTGGTCTCGCGGCCGCGGCGCCTGCACTTCGGCTTTGCGGTGCAGAGCGCAGAGATGCCGTTTTCCGTTGCCGTCGCGCAGAGCGTGAGCGCCGCTGCAGCGGCCTCCGGCGTAGAACTGATCCTTCTCGACAACCGCTTCGATCCCGACGTGGCAGTGCGCAACGCGGAAGAGTTTGTGGCCAAGCGCGTGGATCTGGTGCTCGAGTTCCAGGTAGAGGAAGCTGTCGCGCCGCGCGTGGCTCACATCTTCAAGAAAGCCGACATTCCGCTCGTCGCAATCGACGTGCCCCATCCCAACGCCACGTATTTCGGAGTGGACAACTTCGAGGTGGGTTACGAGGCGGGCTCGCTTCTCGCCCAGTATGCGCAACGGAAGTGGAAGGGGAAGGTGGATAAGGTTCTCGGCGTGGGTTTCAGCGAGGCGGGCAGCTTTGTGCAGAGCCGCGTGACGGGCGCTTTTGACGGCGTTCGCGAGCGGCTGCCGGAGTTGACTCCAGCGCAGTTCTTCCAGATCGAGGGCCGCGGGATGCGAGAGGCCAGCCGTTCCGCGATGAACGAGTTTCTTCGCGGCTCCAAGGCCGGTGAGCACACGCTCGTTGCCGCAGCGACGGATTCGAGCGCGCTGGGCGTTCTGGATGCGATCCGCGCAGCAGGCCAGGAGACGAACTTTGCCATTGTCGGCCAGGATTGCATTCCGGAAGCGCTGGAGGAGATGCGCAAGGGTTCAAGCGCGCTGATCGGCTCCATCTCGCACGAGGCTGAAAGCTACGGCCCGCGGCTGATTCAGCTTGGCATCGCGCTGCTGCGCGGCTACTCGGTGCCGCCGTATAACTATGTGCATCATCGCGCAGTTACCGCGGAGGCGATGGACGCCGAACAAACCGCGGAGAGCCCCGATGCGCCGTTTGCGCCTGCGGCATCTACGCCGGATTCCCATTGAGAAAGGGATTTTCTATTGTTTCGGGCTGTATGATTGTAGTTGAGATTGTCAAAATTTCCTTTGAAGACTGGGTTCTATGACGACGGCAACAGTTGTTTCCCCATCACTGAAATTTCTCGAAGACCGCTGGGATGTAAGCGTCGCAGCGACGCTTGATGAGCCGGAGCTGCTTCGCTATCGCTCCAACCTGCTCGGTTCCGATTTGCGCATCACGAACTTCGCTGGGGGTAACACCAGCTCGAAGATTACCGAGATCGATCCGCTGACGGGTGAACCGGTTGAGGTGCTGTGGGTCAAGGGTTCGGGGGGCGACCTGGGCAGCATCAAGCGCGCCGGCTTTGCCGCGCTTTACCAAGAAAAGCTGCTGGCTCTGGAGCGCAGCTACAAGGGCGTGGATACCGAAGACGACATGGTGGCCATGTATCCGCTTTGCGCCTTCCGCAATAATCCCGTTGCTGCATCGATCGATACGCCGCTGCACGGATTTCTGCCATTTCCTCATGTAGACCATCTGCATCCCGATTGGGGTATCGCGCTGGCGGCATCGGCCAATGGCAAGGCCAAGATGGAGGAGTT
>JASHVE010000619.1 GCA_030039675.1 Acidobacteriaceae bacterium
TGGCCGCGACCCAGGGGACCGTCTCTTAAAGTAATTGGAGGCTCTGAAGAAGCACACCACATGGCAATTTGTCACAAGACTCGGCTTGGTTAATTGACGGGTCTGTCGCTCTCGGGAGACTGTTGCAACGGTCCCTAGGCTCCGGGCTTCGTCGATCAAGCGCGTTTTACGCAGCCGCTTGTTGTCAACGCGGTCTGGCAGATAGCGCTTTGGCGTGACCTCCATAACCTCTTTGAATCTTCCTGGACGTTGCTCGGTATTGCGGCTTCACTCTGGACCTGCGTCGGCCCTATCGCGCACAGACCGAGCGCAAGGAGGAGTCGGATAACCTCGCGGCGGTTTTATCACGCGCGAGTTCTTAATTGGCTTTCACTTTGTCACTATGCGGATGAACTGAGCCAGGAAGTGCGCGGCTCAACATTGATTTGCCGAGCGATACGAAGGTATCGACCGATACCTTCGTACAGTGGATTCGTGTCAACCATTCTGGCTTACTCGTATCTGTATATCTGTTGCGAAAGCGTTGGGTACACAAATGCGCATGGCATTCTACTTCAAAGAGTTGACCGTTGAAGCGAGGGAGGGAGGCAAGGTTATGTGCCGTAAGGCGCGAATTACCGTTTACCCCATCCTCGAGTGGTTCGACGATCGTGGCGTCTATCATGACCTGGTCCTGTTCGGATCAGATGTGACTTGGCTCTCCGAAATGAACATCTCTATCGAAGACTGAGAGACCTGAGAGTCGGCGCGAAACTCGATTTTGTTAACGGGTCCGCCGATGCCCGGAGATTGCTGCAACGGTCGGTAGCTTACGAGCTTCGTCGATCAAGCGTATTTCACGCAACTATTCAAAGAGATTACGGGTGGTCACGCCAAAGCGCCATCTGCCAGACCGCGTTGACAGCAAGCGGTAGCGCCCTCTGCAAAATCCCAATACCAACGACGCTTCGCGGCGCGCATCGCATGTCTGCGCAGAGTCGTTTCAGCTGCCTGCCTCGCGGCGCGGTGCACGCACCAGCAAAGAAAAGGCGGCGATGTGCGTGATCATCAGCAAAGGCACGTAGAGGATGGGGATTGCATAGGTGGCGCTCAACTGCCCTGCGATCGCAGGAAGACCGGACTGAATGGCGTGGTAGTAATCGACGAGGAGGTCTGTCGCTCCGGCGAGATTGAATGCGACGACGAAAAACCAGAAGAGCGGACGCGTTCTTGCGGTGAGAAGCGCCACAATGGCCAGCAACCCGGTTGCAAAGTCCCCGTAAGCGGCGAACGTGGCGAAGCGGGCGGGCAGGCCGGGGCCTACGATGCCGGGAAGCATGAAGACCAGGCCGAAAAAGCGAAAGCTGTGCAGAGTGGCGATGGCTCGTTGCGCTTCGAACCGTTCCATCGACTTGAGTCTGGGCCAGACGTAGACGCTGAAGCAAAGAAGCCACGCAACGTAACCCAGAATCAGTTGAATTCGAAAGAGAGTTTCTGGTGACATATTTGTCCTCCGTTCATGAGATGATTTGTATCATCTTATAGGCTCCAATTTTCCTGTGAAACTTGCAAACGGCCTCATTGATCAGCAGCGACGAAGAATTCAGCGTTCGTCCTGAAGAACTCCTCCAGCGTCTGCGGATTCCGGCCCGTGACCGTTCGAACCGTATCAGTAGTCTGGCGGCGCTCCTCATTTTTCCGGAAGTACTGCCAAAGGTGGCTCAGATGATCGAGCGCGTGCGGATTGATTCGCTCGTTCACCGCCGCAGCCCACTGCTCATCCGTGATGGGCACATAGCGAATCGGCCGTCCGATCGCCCTGCTGAGACTTTCAACAATCTCCCGTACCGTCAATGTTTCGCTCACCAGGGGATATACATTTTGCGGCGGCGCACTCGGGCTGGCCAGAAGAATGGCGGCGACGCGCGATACATCCTCGGCGCCGGCGAGGGGAATGACGGCTGAGCCATCGCCCCAGGGCAGGAAGACTGCATTTTGTTCGGTCACGCTGCGGCTGACCAGGGCGCGTACGTTTTCGTAGTAGGGCGGCGTTTGTAGATGAACGGCTCCGACCTGCGCCCAGTCGAAGATACGATCGGTCAGTCGATGCTGCAGATTCCGGAACGACGGAGCGTGCTGAAGATCGCGGAACGTGGGATCCCCGGGCACACCCTGAAACTGGGAATTGTTCACCACCAGTTCGAGACCCGCATCGCGAGCGGCCGTGGCGAAGATGGTGGCGGCCTCAAGCAGCCCATCAGCCACCGGGTATGTGAAGTAGGCGCGCTTTACGTCTTTCATTGCCGCCTGAACTGACGCCGGGTAGAGGAGATCGCCTTCAACGATTTCCGCACCCTGTTGGCAAAGTTCATCAGACCGGGCGTCGAGTTTATGGACAAATGCGCGAACAGGAATTCCCTGCCTGAGCAGGAGCCCCGCGATCACGCGCCCCGTGGACCCTTGCAGCCCGCCGGCTGCGCCTGTAATCAGAATCGGATGAGACATTGGAAGCCTTCCTTCCGCGTTGTGGATGATATATATCATCCAATAGATTCGGACTTTCTCGAGTGACTGCAAATGGCGAAGCTGCACAGAGGTTGCGGATCTATCAAGCCAGTTCTGGTCGCGGCTCAGCGTTTGCGGCGTGGAACGGGGGCCTGCGTTCGAGCCTGCTTTACCCGATAAGCTTCCTC
>JASHVE010000620.1 GCA_030039675.1 Acidobacteriaceae bacterium
CTCCCTCGACCTCCACCAGGTCGCCGAAATCTGGCGCTTCGGCAGCGTGGTGCGCTCCTGGCTGCTGGACCTCGCGGCGGCGGAGCTGAAGGAAAATCCTAGCCTCGACGGGATTGCGCCCTACGTGGTCGATTCCGGGGAGGGCCGCTGGACAGCCAGCGAAGCCCTGGAATTGAACGTGCCCGCTCCGGTCATCACGCTTTCGCTGATCGAGCGGCTCACCTCGCGCGACACCGACTCGTTTTCCTTCAAGCTGCTGTCCGCCTTGCGCCACCAATTCGGCGGCCACGCCGTCAAAACGGAAGCGAAACCTCAAGGATCAGGAGCGGCATCATGACGCCTATCGATCTTGCCGAAGTTCCCGCAGCCACCGCATCGACGCCCGCGGCGACCGCCGAGCCCTGCACCATCATTATTTTTGGCGCGTCCGGCGATCTCACCAAGCGCAAGCTGCTTCCCGCGCTCTACCATCTTCGCCAGGCCAACCTGTTGCCAAAGGACTTCGCCATCGTAGGCGTGGCGCGGCGTCCGCTGGGCAACGAGTTCGCCGCAGATATGCGCGAAGGCATCGTCGAGTTTGGCGATGCGGAGTCCAGCGATCCCCTGCTCGAAGAGTTCGTGGACCACATCAGCTACTACGCGCTGAACTTCGACGATCCGGCCAGCTACGCCGGCCTCAAAACGGAACTCGACCGCATCGACAAGGAACGCAACATCGGCGGCAACCGGCTCTTCTATCTGGCCACGGCCCCAGAGTTCTTCACTGGCATCGTGGAGAACCTGGGCGCACAGGGAATGGCTCACCCCGAAAAGGGCATCGCCGGCGTCGTCATCGAGAAACCGTTTGGTCACGACCTCGATTCAGCGCGCGAGCTCAACCATCAGGTAAACGCCGTCTTCCACGAGAGTCAGGTCTTCCGCATCGATCACTACCTGGGCAAAGAGACCGTCCAGAATCTCTTGGTCTTCCGCTTCGCCAACGGCATCTTCGAGCCGGTGTGGAACCGGAACTTTATCGATCATGTGCAGATCACCGTGGCCGAAACGCTGGGCGTGGAAGGCCGCGGACCGTTCTACGAGAAAGCCGGCGCGCTGCGCGATGTGGTGCAGAACCACATGATGGAACTGCTGGCCCTTGTCGCCCTCGAGCCGCCCGCCAGCTTTGAAGCCGAGAGCGTGCGCCGCGAAAAGCTCAAGGTGTGGCAGGCGATTCCACCCATCCCCATCCTGAATACGGTGCGCGGCCAGTACGGACCGGGAATAGTGAACGGCCAGCACGTGATCGGCTACCGCGACGAGGAGCGCGTGAATCCGGAGTCCGGCACCGAGACCTTTGCTGCGCTCAAGCTGAATATTGAAAACTGGCGCTGGGCCGGCGTTCCGTTCTACCTGCGCGCGGGCAAGCGCATGAAGAAGCGCGCCACTGAGATCAGCATCCAGTTCAAGCAGCCGCCCTTGCTCATCTTCAACCGCATGCAGTCCGACGGCCCCTGCGGCGACATTCAGCCCAACCTGCTCACCATCCGCATTCAGCCTGACGAAGGCATCGCGCTGCGCTTCGGCGCCAAGGTGCCTACCACGCCGCAGATGAACGTCTGCCCGGTGAATATGGACTTCGACTACGAGTCTGCGTTTGGAAAGTCGCGGGCCAACGGCTATGAGCGGCTGCTGCTCGATGCCATGCTCGGCGATCAGACACTCTTCTCGCACCGCGACGGCGTAGAGACTACGTGGGCGCTCTACACGCCGGTGCTGCAAGCCTGGGCAGCCAAAAAGCCCGAGGTCTTCCCCAACTACTTTGCCGGCTCCTGGGGCCCCGAGTGCGCTGAACATCTGCTGGAGCTGAGCGGCCACAGGTGGAGAAACGATCTGGGCCGGAAGGGGTAGAACCAAAACATTGTCATCCTGAGCGACCTGCCGCTTCAGGGAGTGAAGTGGCAGGGAGTCGAGGGACCTGTGGTTGGCCTCGTGCAGCGCGACCTTTCAGAAATCCCGCGGCCTATTCTCGCGTGATCTTCACAAACACCCCGTCCGGCAATTCGCCATTCAGCAAGTGCACAACGCCATCCTTGACGTAACCTTCCAGCACCTGCCGCTGCCCTGCTGATTTTCCAACCGGCTGACTCGCTGACTTGCCGATCTGCTGACTCGCCGCCTTCCCAGCTCCGTCAGGTCCACTCTTCCCCATCCCCTGGTCCATTGCCTCATTCGCCAGCCGGTCGGCCTCCTGGTTCCCGCCGCGCAGCGTGTGGGTCATCTCAAAGCGGCTTAAGCGCGCGGCTCGGCGTTTAGCTTCCTCCCACAGCGGCTTCAGGCCGGGGCTGGCCACTTTGTACCGGCCCTTCATCTGGTTCACCATCAGCTCGGAATCGGAGACGACGCGCAGCTGCTTCACGCCATTTTCGAGCGCCCATTCCAGCACCGCCAAAAGACCGGAATATTCGGCGAAATTGTTCGTCTGGCGTCCCAGGTACCGGCTCAGCCGGGCCACCACACGGCCCTGATGGTCTTCGATCACAGCGCCATATCCGGCTGGGCCGGGATTACCGCGCGAGCCGCCGTCGCAGTGGGCCGTGAACCACGCTGAGGCTTCGCTCGCCTTTCCTTCGTCAAATAATGTTCCGTTCATCCGTTCCCAGTTTAGCGGACACCGCCGTTCCGGCTGCCATGGCCGAGTCTGGCTCCGTCACCGACGTTCTGCGTCTTTGGTAACAGGAGCGAATCAGCGTGCTGGGATGACGAACGCCTGGCCCGGGCGTCTATCGAATGCGCATTGACTCGGCCAGACACCGAGAATCGGAACGGAGAAATTGATGGCTGCGGACGCTGTGAGCTTACCCATTTCCCCGGTGGCGGTTGCGGGGACCTTGGCCTCTCCCGGGACGCTGAGATTACAATCCTCAGCAGGAATGGCTGCGACCAGGGCAATGGGCGGGACCAACCGCGACGGCGCCGGGCGGGACGGGACGACTCAGGGACAGGAGCGTTTGCAGGCTCGCGAGGCCGAGACAGACCTCATCCGCGAGGCCCAGGCCGGATCGCGTGCGGCCTTCGACGCGCTGGTACGGCAGTACGAGCACCAGGTGCTGCGGCTGGCGTTGCACCTCACCGGCTCCGAGCAGGATGCCGAAGATATCTACCAGGAGGCTTTTCTCAAGGCCTACCGGTACATCGGGAATTTCCGTTTCGAGTGCTCGTTTTATACCTGGATCTACCGGATTGTTACCAATCTTTGTTTGGACCAGCTGCGCCGCCGCAAAACCCGCCGCGAAGACCACGCCATCGTGATCGACCGCTCCGGAGACGAGATCGATCTGCTGGCCGCAGTCTCCGACGACCGGGCATTTTCAAATCCCGCCCGTGAGCTGGACCGCAAGGTGCTCGCGGAGAAGATCCAGGAGGCGCTCGGCAAGCTCACGCCGCGCGAGCGGATGGTTTTTGAACTGAAGCACTACCAGGGTCTCCGCCTGCGCACCATCGGAGAGATGTTGAACACCACGGAAGAAACCGCCAAAAATACTCTTTTCAGGGCGACCAAAAAGCTGAGATCGCAGTTGGCGGAGTTGAAATAGCTTCTGGCAGCTGGCTTTTGAGCTGCTGGCGTGACGGAGATGGATCAAGCTCATCGATCAGACAGCACGACCGAAGACTAAGAAGATGAGCGGCTGTCGGGCGAAGAGAGCTAGGAGCTGAAGGCTAAAAGCTGATCGCTGTTTTTTGAGGCTGGAAGGACGTAGCGATGAATTGCGAACTTGCACAGGAGAGAATCGTCACGGCAGCATATGGCGAGCTTCCCGACGAACAGGCGCATGAACTGGAGCGCCATCTGGCCGGCTGCGCTGCCTGCCAGAAGGAGCGGGAGCAGGCGCTGGCGTTGAAGACGCTGATGGGCGCCTATCCGACGCTGGAGCCCTCGCCGAATCTGGTGGCGCGCGCGCGCCTTCGATTGGAAGAGGCGTTGGACGCATTGCCTCCGAAGCGTTGGTACGAGCGCTGGGGCCAGGCGATCGTGAACAATTTTGCGCGCCTGCAGTCTGCGCCTGTGGCAGCGCTTCTGCTGCTGGTAGTTGGCACGGGCGCCGGCTGCCTGGGCGAGTACGAGTATGCGCAGAGCCGCGCCGCGCATGTGGCAGCTACGCAAACCGCGGTTGCGCCCAAACCGCAACCCACGGCCACGCCGCTGCCGGAACTGGCCAATGTGGCAAACGTCTCGGGTATCGCACGGCAGCCAAACAGCGAAATTGTCGACGTGACCTACAATCAGCTCATTCCGCGGCAGATCGAGGGCTCGCTCGACGACCCGCGGATTCGCCAGCTGCTTATGCTGGCCACGGAAAATGCGACCTCTGCGCGGGTCCGGGATGACTCGGTGGATCTGCTCGCGGCCGAATGCCGCGCCGGGCACAGTTGCCAGCCTTCCGGCATCCGCGATGCGCTGCTCGTGGCGCTGCGCTACGACAAGAGCGCAGCGGTGCGCGAGAAAGCGTTGGAAGGGCTTGAGCCCTACGTGGCGGAGGACGTCCGCGTGCGCGATGCGGTGCTGGAGGCGCTGCTGAACGACAGTGATGCGCGTGTTCGCAGCGCAGCCATCAGCCTGCTGGCGCCGGTGGAAGCCGACTCCAGTGTGCGGCAGGTCTTGTATTCGGTTTCAAATTCGGACGATAATCCCCAGATCCGGAATGTCTCCCGGCAGGTGTTGAGCCAGGTGCCGGAGATTCAGTAACGCCGCCTTCAATCCGGCGATGCGCCGTTTTTTAAAAGAAAGCGCAAACCGGAGTGGAAATCGATGGAGAAAACCAATGAAGCACCTTTTGAGGCCATACAAGGGATTCGATGGAAACCGTCGCTGGGTCGTGCTCGCAGCGGCAGCGGCGTATCTCGCCCTGGCGCCGGTGCTGGCGCGGGCGCAGGCAGATACGATTGTTCAGTTCTTCTTCGATGACTCCGTTCCGCTGCTACACTCGAGCTCGCAAGGCTACCTGGGCGTTTACATCACGGACGTGGATCCAGACAAGGCACAGGCGCTCAAGCTCAAGGAAGCGCGCGGCGCGGTCATCACGCTCATTGACCATGACGCTCCAGCCGGCCAGGTGGGGTTGAAGGTCAACGACGTGGTACTGGGTTTGAACGGCCAGCCCGTCGATAGCGCGGAACAGCTGCGCAAGATGCTTCATGAAATTCCTGCCGGTCATAAGGTGAGCCTGGAGATCAGCCGCGACGGCAACATCCAGACGCTGGCTGTGCAACTCGCCGACCGCAAGACCGTGGACCACGATGTTTGGGACAAGATCGACAGCGATGGCGACGTGGGACCGTCGCCCGGTATGGGCATGCTGGCCGGGGGTAGCGGCGATGCCCCGGTGCCAGGAGGGTTCCATCTGCCGTTCTTCGGCAGCAGCCTGAAGGTGGGCGCTCTGGTTGAGCCGCTTACCTCGCAGATGGCCGAGTATCTGGGCGTCGCCGGCGGCCTGATGGTGAAACAGGTGGCGCGCAAAAGCGAGGCGGAAGCGGCCGGCCTGCGCGCCTTCGACGTGATTCTCAAGGTGGGTGCCGATTCCATCCTGACTTCGGCCGATTGGGACCGCGCGCTGCGCTCGAATGAAGGCAAGCCCGTGCAGCTCACCGTTTTGCGCGACAAGAAACAGCAGATGCTCACCCTGCAGGTGGACTCAAAACACCACCGCGGCTAACTGAACTGCCCGGCCTCGGCGCGGAGACACTCTCCGAGGACTTCGGTCTTTCCACCATAAAAATCTGCGGCTTCCCCGATTCCGAAGGCGCCAACGGTACTCCGGCTGGCGCCTTCTTTCTGCGCCGCGTACCACATCGCACCTGCGCATGCACGTCCATTCGCTCGCCCCGGCGTTCCGCCGGTTTTCTTACTCCTCCCTCACGCCGTACACTGGAACTCTGAGGACACGAATTCATGCCCTACCCCGCGAACTACCGCTACACCCGCGAACATGAATGGATCTCGCTCGACGGGACCATTGGCACCATCGGTATCACGGATTACGCGCAGAACTCGCTCGGCGACATCGTCTATGTCGACGTGCCGAAGGTCGGCGACTCCGTCACCGCCAACGCGACCTTCGGCTCCGTCGAGAGCGTCAAGGCTGTCAGCGACCTTTTCTCGCCGGTCTCTGGCAAAGTCACGGCTATAAACGAAGCCCTGAAGACCGAGCCCGACAAGATCAACGCCGCCCCTCACGAAACCTGGATCATCAAGGTGGAGCTTTCGAACCCCGCCGAGTTCAACAGCCTGCTCGACGCCGCGGCGTACGAAAAATTCATCTCGGAGGAGACGGGCAGCTAAAAGCAGCTTTCAGCTGCCGGCTTCCGGCTCCCAGCTTTTTCCTCGGGCCGGGAAGCTCCGCCGGCTGCATCTGAATTTCCAGGTTGTGAATCAAGAGATTTGTCTGACGTGTTTCTAGCTAGAAGCTAGAAGCTAGGAGCTGGAAGCTTAAGCATGCGCTACCTACCCAAATCCCCGGACGAACGCCGCCGGATGCTCGCCGAGATCGGTGCATCGTCCATCGACGACCTCTTCGCCGTCATTCCGCCCGAATATCGTCTCAATCGCGATCTCCTCGTTCCGCGCCAGCTCGCCGAAAGCGAGATTCTCGACTATTTTCATCGCGCCGCCAGAAGAAACTCTGTCGGCTATTACAGCTTTCTGGGTGCGGGCGCGTATCGTCACTATCGCCCGGTCATTATCGATTCCCTCGTCCAGCGCGGCGAGTTCCTCACCAGCTATACGCCGTACCAGGCCGAGATCACGCAGGGCACGCTGCAGGCTATCTTCGAATTCCAAACGATGATTGCCGAGTTGACAGGCATGGACGTGGCCAACGCAAGCATGTACGACGGCTCGACAGGCACCGCCGAAGCGGTGATGATGGCCATTCGCGTCACCGGCAGACGCAAGGCTGTTGTCGCGCGCACAGTTCATCCCGAATACCGCGAAGTGCTGGCCACCTACACGAAGTACCAGGACCTGCCCACGACGCTTGCCCCGTACGACCGTCAGACAGGCCGTGTCGATCTAGCCGCTCTCGAAGCCGAAGTCACCGAGGAAACGGCTGCCATTCTCGTACAGAGTCCGAACTTCTTCGGAGTGATCGAAGACATTCCCACCATCGCGGCCATTGCTCACGCCAAAGGTGCGTTGCTCATCGTGGCCATCACGGAGCCGGTCTCACTGGGCATCGTGCGCCCGCCCATCGAGGCCGATATCGTCGCCATGGAAGCGCAGTCTTTCGGCGTCGCACTCAGTTACGGGGGACCGTTCTGCGGCGTCATAGCAGCCAAAGAGCAGTACGTGCGCCAGATGCCCGGCCGTCTAGTGGGCCAAACCACGGATCGCGATGGTTATCGCGGCTTCGTGCTCACGCTCGCCACGCGCGAGCAGCACATCCGCCGCGAAAAGGCAACCTCGAATATCTGCACTAACCAGGCGCTCGTCGCGCTGATGGCCACCATCTTCCTTACTGTCTACGGCAAAGAAGGGATGCGGGAGCTGGCCGAGCACAATCTGGCCAAAGCGGCTTATGCCGCCAAAACGCTTTCTGCCCAGCGCGGTGCGCGTCTGGTGTTCAACGGCGCACCGCGCTTCAACGAATTCGTTCTCGACACGGAAGAGTCGCCCGAGCTCTGGACGCCGCGGCTTCTCGATGTAAACATCGCCGGCGGCGTTCCGCTCAAGCGCTGGTACCCGGAACTGGGCAATGCAACGCTCTGGTGCGCCACTGAGGTTGTCACCCGTGAGCACATTGAAGCGGCGGCAAGAGTCATCGCTGTTGGACCTGCGGAGGTATGGCGACACTAATGGCAACCGATATCCGGAACTCGACCCCGGTCACTGCGCACACTACCACAGGAAAAGTCCGCCCGCACCAGACGCAAAACGAGGCGCTGGTCTTTGAAAAGTCCGCTCCCGGCAAGTGCGCATACAAGATGCCTCCGCTCGATGTGCCTGCCGTAGACCCTGCAGAGCTACTCGGCGATGCACACCGCGAAGCCTTAGGGCTTTTACCCGAGCTCAGCGAGATTGAGATCATTCGTCACTTCACGCGGCTTTCCACGTGGAATTACGCGATCGATCTGGGCATGTATCCGCTTGGCTCCTGCACCATGAAATACAATCCGCGCGTCAATGAGGTCGTCGCGCGCATTGCAGGATTCGCGGAGGCTCACCCTTATCGTCCGAGCTCTCACGCCCAGGGCGGCATGGAGATCATCGAACAGCTCCAGCGTTGCCTGCTCGAGATCACCGGGATGGACGCCATCACGCTGCAGCCGGCGGCCGGCGCGCATGGCGAATTCACTGGAATCCTGTTGACGCGCGCGTGGCATGAGTCGCAAGGCAATCCGCGCCGCAAGGTTCTCATTCCCGATTCGGCGCACGGCACCAATCCGGCAACCGCGGCCATCTGCGGCTATCAAATTGAAAACCTTAAGTCGAACTCCGACGGGGGTATCGATCTCGGCGCACTGGCGCGCCAGGTGGATTTCGACACCGCCGCGTTGATGCTCACTAATCCCTCGACGCTCGGCGTCTTTGAAAATCAGATTCACAAGATCGCCGATATCCTCCATGACAAAGGCGCCCTGCTCTACATGGATGGCGCGAACATGAATGCGCTCGTCGGCAAGGTCCGCCCCGGCGACTTCGGCGTAGACGTGATGCACCTCAACCTGCACAAGACATTCTCGACGCCGCATGGTGGGGGTGGGCCGGGCGCGGGACCGGTCGCGTGTAAGGCCTTCCTTGAGCCGTTTCTACCCATCCCAGTCCTCGTCCGGAATGAGGATGGCACAAGGCACTGGGATTATGACAGACCGCACTCCGTAGGCCGCGTGCGCGCCTTCTACGGCAACACAGGCATGTTCATCCGGGCCCTCGCGTATATCCTGGCCAACGGCCCCGACGGCCTGCGGCAAACAACGGAAGACGCCGTGCTGAACGCAAACTACATCCGCAAAAAACTCGAAGACCTTTACGAACTGCCCTACAACACGCCTTCGATGCACGAGGTGGTCTTCAGCGACAAGCGCCAGGCTGCGCATGGCGTAAAAACCGGCGACATCGCCAAGCGGCTCATCGATTACGGATTCCATCCCTACACGGTCAGCTTTCCACTCATCGTTCAGGGAGCGCTGATGATCGAGCCCACCGAAAGCGAATCCGTCGAAGAGCTCGATCTGTTTATCGCAGCCATGCGCTCGATCGCCAGGGAAGCCGAAGAGAATCCGGAGCTGGTGAAAACGGCCCCGCACTCCACCCGCGTCTCGCGGCTTGACGAAGTGCAGGCGGCTCGCAAACCCGTGCTGCGCTGGAAACCAAGAGAGAATCCGCACAGCTGAGATTTGTGCTTTCACACCCTTGCGGCACCCAGATGCCTCTATCGAACCGGAGGGAGCAGTGGCCTTCAGGCCACTGAAATAAGCCCGAAGAAAACCGGGCCTTCAGGCCTGGACGCGACTTACTTCTCTCCGCCATACGGCAGCGTGAAGTAAAACACAGCGCCGCTATCCACGTTGCTCTCGGCCCAAATCTTGCCGCCGTGCCGCGCGATAATGCGCTGCGCCGTGGCCAGGCCAACCCCCGTGCCCGGAAACTCGCTCTGAGAATGCAGTCGTTGGAAAGGACGAAAGAGCCTGTCTGCGAAGCGCGGGTTGAATCCTGCGCCATTGTCGCGCACAAAGTAAACTGCGCCCTTCGGGTCTTCCGTAAAACCGAACTCGATCTCCGCCACGTCGAGCCGGGAGGTGTACTTCCACGCATTCCCCAGCAGATTTGCGAGCGCTACCTGCATCAGTCCTTCGTCGGCAATCACACGCGCGCCTCTTCTCACCAGGAATCGCACTTCTCGCATTCCATCGTCAGCCTTCAGATTGCCGAGAATCCTCTCCGTCATCTGGCTCAGATCGACGGGCGTGCGGTGCAGCGGCGTGCTGGTGGCGCGGGAAAGATTCAGCAGATCGTCGATCAACTTCGCCATGCGATCTGTGCCCTCGATGAGCTTGTCCATCAGCGCGCCACTCTCGTCGCGTTGCCCTGGCACGTTCTGCAGCAGAAAGGCGATGTTGGTGATGTGCTGCAATGGACCGCGCAGATCGTGCGCCACTGAATACGAGAATGCCTCCAGCTCCTTGTTGGCCTCTGTCAACTCCGCGGTGCGCTCCTGCACTCGCTTTTCCAGCTCATTACGGGACTTCTCGAGCGCACGGTCGCGCGCCTGGATCTGTTCGAGCATCTCGTTGAACGACTGCACCAGAAATGCCAGCTCGTCACTGCTGCCCGGAATTGGTGCGCGCACTGAGTAGTCTTTTTGCTTGCTCACAATTTGCGCGGTGCCAGCCAGCTTGGTCAGCGGTCCGGTCACAAGATCGCGAATCGTTGCCGTGGCAAAGACGGCGATCGCAAAACAGACCAGCAGAATCAGCGCGGAAAGAAGGCCAAACTGCACGGCGCGGCGCGCCAGCTCTCCGGTGCTGGCTAGAAGATACACCGCACCCAGTTGCCTTCCCTGGAAGGCAATCCTGCTGCCCAGCAGAATATCCGTGCCTTTCGACCAGTATTCACGCGACTGTCCTGCGAGCAAGGTTTTTCTTAGATCAGGCTGAACGGATGGATCGCGCTGATATTTCGCGAAAGGCGTTCCATCAGCTCGCACGACAATTGCCCAGCGAATGTGCGGGGAATGGCTCAGGGCCTCGAGTGTGTTCTCCGCTGCCTGTTGATCGTCAAACAACAACGCGGTGACGCAATTTTCGCCCACGATGCCCGCTTCCGTGGTGAGTGAGTGAATCAGGTCCGCGCGCAGCGTATACAGGTCATAGCCCAGAAAAGCCACGTAAGCGAGCAGCAGCGCAGTACCACTCACCAGCACATTCACGCGGGTTAGTTTGCCGGCAATCGAACGTGGATTCCAGAGCTTCATTGCCGTGCCTCCGGCAACTTTCCCGTCACCGACAGAGCAACACGCAACAGCTCAGAGCTCAGCACCAGGTGTGTCCGGTTTACGGCATCGAGATCTACGGCAAAACGGACATGCTGCCGCAGCGTGACAAACTGGATCATGCCGCCGTCTTTCAAAAAGTCGGGCGCATCGCTCACGGTCAGAACGTCTGCATTGCCCAGCGCAGCCAGGTCGGCATGAATTCCATCGCCCTCATCGGGGCTGATGAATAAAACCTGACATCCTCTCGCCGCGTAGGCATCGGCAATGCGCACCACGCGGACCGTGCGGCTGTCAATAGACTCATGCGCGGTTACATCATCCAGCACGTGGCCGATCGGATCGTGGCCCAGAACACAGATATCGAAGGTCGGCGGCCGCGATCCAGTTGGAACCCCGGACAGACGCAAAAACTTTCCGAAGTTCAGCAGATACGCCGCCTTCACATCCGATTCAGAAGGCCTCGGCTGAGCAAAGACGACCGTCGCCGCAACCAGTAGCGCTCGCGCCGCTATCCTGCGCAGAAAACTCATCGCCACCTTGCAGCTCAGCACCAGGCGCGGCTTGAATGGAGTGGATCGCGGCATGGTCTTCGTAACAATTTCGACTTGTCTCCGGCTGGAGCCGATTTAGAAGCATCTTGGCGTGAAGTAGTTGCCCGATATCGCAATTTCTTAGACGGGGAATCTTTCGAGCGCGCACTCTTCATGGCGCATTCTCTTCGATCTCACGCTTCTGCGGCTCCTCGGAAACCGGCAAAAGACGGGCCACGACCTGCAGCAGCTTTGCCGGCTGGCCTTTCCGCACAAACTCCGTGACGAACGGCGCAATATCGACAGGAAGGCTCCAGAGATCCGAAAGAACAACAATCGGCGCATCCGGGAAAAGAACCCCCAACTCCTGCGCAAACTCGGCGGAAGTTTTCAAAGAGTGCAGCTTGTAGTCCAGCAGCACCAATCCGATGGGTTCATCGCGCGGTATCTCGGCGCCGGCGAATTTCACCAGCGCAGGCACTGATTCATACCCAGCCTGCTGCATCAGGAGCCCGTAGATCTCCAGATGCGACGGGTCGTCGTCGACGATCAGCACCTTTGGGCAAGCCAACGTCATCGAGACCCTCCCTGGTTTCCAGCCATGTGAATGAACGTGGAACAGCTATCCACTTGGGACCAATGAAATGCTTCCCTGCTTCTTCAGCCTGATTCAGATTTTACTCGCCGGGGTTGATGAAAGTGCTACACGCGCGCATTGTTACCGCAGCTTCGCTTGCGAAAAACGGCCTCAAGCTTTCTGCGCCAGTGCTCGCCCAGCGCAACAAGCTCCCACTCCACCTGCGGTGAAAGATAGCGCAGCACAATCTCGTTGGCAGGATGTATGCGCAACGCGGGCGCGGCGAGCAGCAGCCTGGGCGCGAGCGGTGCAACCTGCGCGCCTCGAAAATATCCCTGCCGCTCAAAAGCCGAAAGTGCATTCGCACTGCCCGCAACCGTCTGCCGGTCCTCGTTCAGCGCGCGCACGCGAATCCAGTAGTCGAGCGCCTGCAATGGCAGATGCAGGTCTTCATCGGCTTTCACTTCAATCACGACAAGCCTGCCATTGCGGTCGAGCGTCAGCAGGTCCAGCATGCCGCGGCTGCCGGTTGCAAGCGCCGGCACCTGTGAGTACACGAGATCGCTTCGCAGCCCAGGGAACACCGTGGCGATTTCCGCACGCAGCCTTGATTCGAGCCAGCGCTCCGGCTGCATACGAAACAGAGCGTCGTTATGCGAGCCTCCGGGATGGCGGCTGGTAAACAGCCGCGCGGACAGCTCGCGGCAGTGTGCCTCATTTTCCTCCGTGAGCGGAGTCTCATGTGCGCCCGCACCAAAGCTCAGCTCGTTCTGCCGCGCAAACGAGCCGGCAACCGCGCCATGCCGCACGCGCGCAAACTCGAGCCCATGCAGCAGTAAACCCACTTCCGTGGCCGAGCTTGCGCGCACCTCAACACAATCACGCTCTGCCTCAGGAACAAGCGCCAAAAACCGTTCGATTGCCTCACTGCAACGCTCAATAGCAGCGGGCGCGGA
>JASHVE010000621.1 GCA_030039675.1 Acidobacteriaceae bacterium
CCAGGAACAGCCACCCCGCCACGAGATCTCGCCCAGCCCCGAGCCGGAACGGACCGTCGCAAAAGAACAGGAACCGCATCCGATTCTGCGGCGTCTGCCGGCGCTCTCCGAGCGTGCCGGCCAGTACCGCCTGAACCACGAGCCGCCGCGCCGCACCCTATCCGCGCCACCGCAGATCGAACGCGATGCGTCCGAGCGTTGTGATGCCAGGGACCCAGGCGAAGCTCCCGATGCCCGCCGACCCCGGCGCGACCGTATTCCTCCCCAGACCATCGGAATGCAGCTCAGACCAGAGGAACGCAGGACGATGCTGGAGCTGGGGCGCTTCCGTGTCGTCCGCGCCGCCGATCTCGCCGAGACGATCTATGACGGCAAGCGGCGCAAGCTCGATGATGACCTGGGCTATTTGCGGTCGAAGGGCTTGGTCACCACCCGGTACATCAATCTTCGCCGCGACGGGAAACGCCGCCACATCGAGCGCGTGGAGGTCGCCACACTCACCAAAGATGGTCGCGCATGGCTCAGAAAGAGCGGTGATACCCCTGAAGGGCAGACCCTCTATGCGGGATTCGTAAAGCCGCGCGAGATGGAGCATGATTCGCTCATCTATCGCGCCTACCTCAAGGAAGCGGAAAAGATCACAGACCAGGGCGGCTCCAATCTTCGCGTGAAACTCGATTTCGAGATCAAAGCCAAGGTACAGAAGGCCATCCATGCAGAGCAGAAAGCCGATCCTACCCGCAGCATGTTCGAGATTAAGGAACAGGTCGCCAGAGAGCAGGCGCTGCCCTTCGTCGATGGGCGCATCCAGATCCCGGATGCGCGCATCGAGTATGACCTGCCCCGCGATCCCGACCGGGACTTCAGCGAGGGTTCACGAAGCGGACACCAGGATATTGAAGTTTTGACAGCGGCGTATCACGCGGGCCATCTGCGCTCGAAGGCACAGGCCGGTTTCCGCAACTATGCTTCCGTCTCCGACCACGCCAGCCTTACCGCCAGGATTGAGGACGACCACGATATGATGCGGGAGATTCTCGACCTATGAGCCTGGGTTACGATCCCATTTCCGTTCTCGAATCTGTGGGGTACACGGAACGTGAGGCTGCGTTCCTGTACCTTGTCGCCGTGCATTCCGGCTATTTCCTGCGCCGGCAGTATGGCCGCTTTATCCACCGCGAGCGTGGCGCCATCGCCGAGCAGCTCCTGCGTAAAGCAATTGCGCTCGGTCACGTCCAAAGCATCGCCTGCGGGCAGGCTCGCTTTGTCTACCAGCTCGTCTCCAAAGAAGTGTATCGAGTGGTCGGGCTGGCCGCTTCGCGGCATCGCCGCCTGAAAGCTGACGCCGATATCAAGCGCCGCCTCATGGTCCTTGACTTCGCCCTCGACCATCTCGGCCAGACGCTGCTCGATTCGATTGATGCAAAGCTCGGTTTCTTTACTCGAAATCTTGGCCTCAGCGCAACGGTGCTTGCCCGGTCCGCGTCCAGCAGCGCGCGATTTTTCTCGGAAGGATTTCCTATCCTGCTCGGCGAACAACAGGCTGTCCACTTCACCTATTTCGATGACGGCGCTCTTTCCTCCAGCGCTTTCGAGAGCTTCCTGCGCCGGTATCGCTCTGTCTTCGCCGCGCTCCACGGCTTCGAGCTGCTGTACTTCGCCGACACCGACCGGAACTTCGAGCGGGCGGCTCAGTTGTTCGCCGCTCTGTATCCAGAGGCGCGGGCGCTTGGCGTCACTCCCATGACGCCTCGCGGCGTCGATCATTTCCTCGAATATCTCCGTGCCCGCGAGAATCACGACACGCAGAAACGTTCCCTTACCTTGCGCGATCTCGAAGTCCTGCGCGAAGGCGAGCGCATCTACACCACCCTTGAGCATCAGGCGTTGTGTGCCGCGTGGAGCATCGGCAGCACCAGCGCCGACCGCATACGCCGACGCTTTCAGCAGCACGGACCGCAGGCAAAATTCACTCCCATCGTTCTGCCGTATCGCTATCCGCTCCATGAGTTGAAATATGAGCGCGTTTCTAAGCTGGAGCTTGGGTCTAGCGATGGGTCTGGAAGGCCGTTGCGTTTTGCAGGCAACACTATTCAAAAACAACCACATAACGAAGGAGGTGCATAGAGAAAGTGTATGCCGGGGGCGGGAGCGATCCCGGTGCGCCGCACCTGCCGCGTCGGCTCACGCCGCGCTGGTCGCTCCCGCCCCCGATCCGGCAGGCATCCATCAGGTAACTGACACGGATACGTTAAGCATCTGCGCCGGATACATACCAGATCAGTTCAGCATCTGTTGCTGATTTTCAACCGATAACAGGAGGACCCATGAGCAAACTGAAACTGGAACACGGTGTCAGCAGGATTCGCCGCACCAAACTCCAATCCTCCATCGACCAGAGCATCGCCGAGGACATTGAAATGCTGGCCGAGTGGTCGAACAATGAAACCAACTACGTCGTCAGCGAATTGCTGCGTTTCGCGCTGGCCCAGGAAGAGGATTTCCAGAAATACAAGGCAAGTTCTGCAGTGAGTACGGCGCGACCAACTGGTACCGCGAAGTCCGCTACCACAGCCACTAGGCCAGTGTCAGAATCAGCAGCCAAAATGGATACAACCGCTGCTGTTCACGCATAGCGAGGCATCCTGTCATGCGCTTCAGACCCCATCTTCAGAACATCGTCCGGCTATTGGTCGAGAACCGCTTTCTGCTCTCGCTTGGTATCAGCACGGCCTTTGGCATCGTTCTCACCAGCGGCTTTCCGCTTAACGCTGACAATCCGTTCCTGCGCCTGATCGCTATGGAGCGGCCTCCAGTCTTTCACGCGATTGTGTGGAGCTACGGACTCTTTCTGTATTCGACTCCGTTTCTAGCCTGCTCCATGTTCTTCTCGCTTCTGTACGTCCATCTATATAGAAGTGAGAAAAAGACTGCAGCAGGTTCTTTGCCTTCGTATCCGAACCCACGGACGCGCGCCGGCCTGTTCCTGATCGTGGGCGAGGTCCATCGTCAGCTCGTCCCGATGCCGAGCTACAATCCCCACTGGTTGTCTATCCAGGAGCGCGGTCTTTATACCGGCATCGCAGCCTTTGGCTCGATCGGCAGCGGCAAGACCTGTGGGCTGATCCTGCCGGCGATGCGCCAGTTGTTTGCTTATCGCGCCAACGATCCAGAGCGAAAGCTCTCCGGCATCGTCCTCGAAGTCAAGGGCGATCTCTGCCGCC
>JASHVE010000622.1 GCA_030039675.1 Acidobacteriaceae bacterium
GCAGCGCAAGACCTATGGCCTCACGCCGCGCGAGCTTGAGGTGGTTGGCTGCATCGTGGAGGGTTGCTCGAACCGGGACATCGCCAAGCAGTTCTCGCTGAGCGAAGAAACGGTCAAGCGCCACTTGTCGAACATTTTCGATAAAACCGGCGTTTCTACGCGCCTGGAGCTGGCGCTGTTTGCCATTGCGCATCACCTCGTTACGCCGCAATGAGCCGTCGAGTCGGAGCCGGTCCTGTAATTTTTCCTAAGATGCCCTAAAAACGGGTTCCGAGATCCGCTATTTTCACTACGCGTCTGTGCGGCGCCGTGCGGCAGATTTGCTCAGCGCCGGCAATGTGCCGCGCGGAAAGTCTGTCGATTTCCGCACCACCAGCCGCGTGGGAATCGGCCACTCTTTCTGAGCGGCCTTCGGATGGTCCGGCTCGATGCCCGCGCGCAACGCCTGCACTGCGGCCGTTGCCAGATCTTTGCACGACATCTGCACCGTGGTGAGCGGGGGCAGCATGAACTGCACGAGATGAATGTCGTCGAATCCAACGACCGAAATATCCCGTGGAACCTTGTGCGTGGTCTCATAAAGACCATGCAGAACGCCGATCGCGGTCATGTCGTTCGAGCAAAGCACGGCGGTGGGAAGCTCGGGAAGCGCAGTCAGCCGCTCGATGGCCGTCATCCCGCCTTCCATCGTGTGATCGCCTTCGACGATGTGCCTGGCGGACGCGGCGAGTCCGACCTCGCGCATCGCCTTGCGGAATGCGTCGCGCCGCGCCACGGCCGACCGCATGCGCAGGGGGCCGCTGATGAACGCGATCTGGCGGTGGCCGAGCGCGGCGAGATGCTGCACAGCCTCGCGAATCCCCTGGCCGTAGTCGACTTTCAGCACGCGGATATTGGGCAGCTCCGGCCCGGCGTCTACAAACACCAGCGGGAACTCGCGCTCCACGAGCTTCTTCACCAGCTCTTCTTCAATGCCGAAGGTCATGATGGCCACGCCGTCGACGCCGCGCTGCAGCATGCGCCGTATGAGAGATTCGGTGCGAACCGGATCGTAGTTGGTCGAGCCGATCATCACTTCGTAGCCCTGCGCGACGGCGAGGTTTTCAAACTCTTGCACCAGCTCGGGGAAGAACGGATTCGTGATTTCTGAGACGATCAACCCAAGGATGTGGCTCCGCCCCGAAACGAGCGCACGTGCTTGTGTATTGGGTACATAGCCTACCTCGTCGACGGCCTTCCAAACGCGCTTGGCCAGCTCCGGATCTACAGTGGATATGCGGTTGACCGCGCGCGACACAGTAGCAATCGAAACCCGTGCCCGCCTGGCCACATCACGGATGCTTACAGCGGCGCGGCGCCGCTTTGAAGCGCTCTTCTTCACTGGACTCATAGGCAGAATGATTCTACGCTTTTCTCGCTGTTTCTCAACTCGGTCTGCTGGAGGCTGCGGCCTCAATCCGGTCTAGATTCAGCCATTTTCAGTCACGATGACCCGATTTGGTGCCGGCGCAGAGTGGTTTCCACCCTGAAATCGAGGAAGCGTTTGCTCGCTACAAAAGCGAGCACTCCATCGGACCTGCAGATAATGCGATTTACGGATGGGTCTGTCCGCCGACGGCGACTTCGAGCCCGTGCCGCACCAAAGAGGCGATCGCCGTCCACCCCTCTTCGGCCCCGCGCTGGCTGCCCGGCAGGTTGACGATCAAGGTCCGTTCACGCAGACCGGCGACGCCGCGCGAAAGCCACGCGTAGGGATTCTGCTCGGCGCCCTTGGCGCGCATCGCTTCAGCCAGACCGGGAGCTTCGCGGTCGATTACCCGGCGCGTCGCTTCAGGGGTGCGGTCGCGCGGCCCGAATCCCGTGCCGCCCACCGTCAGCACCAGTTCGGCGCCAACAGCGCTCAACTCCTCTAACGCCGAGACGATCAAGTCTTCATCATCGCTGAATAACTGAGTGCGAATCTCCGCATCCGGCCACTGTTCTTTGAGCCGCGCAACAACGGCCGGGCCCGCCGTGTCTGCCATCAGGCCCTGGGAGCACCGGTCCGAAATGGTGAGGACTGCGAAGACCATGTCCTGATTGTAGGGTCTCATTGCGCAGGCAGGATTTTGATGGTGTGCATCCACGTCTCGACAAGCTTCGGCCAGCCCATGATGGGGAGACCCCTGGGACGCAATCCATAGCCATGGCCGCCTTCGGCATATATGTGCAATTCGGCAGGCACCTTCGCGTTCTTCAGCGCCAGAAAATACACGACCGCGTTCTCGACGTGGACTGGATCGTCTTCAGCCTGCAGGACAAATGTGGGTGGAGTGTTCGCGGTGGGCTGGATGTCAGGATTGGGTGCGAATGCCTTTTCGGCCAGGGCCAGATAGCCCGGATACAGAACCACAGAAAAGTCGGGGCGGCAGCCTAGCTTATCGGCCGCATCGATGGGGTCGTACAACCGATGCTCATAATGATTGCTGACGGCCGCGGAGAGATGCGCGCCGGCAGAGAATCCGAGCACGCCCACGCGGTTCGGATCGATGCCCCACTCAGCCGCGTGCAGCCGCACCAGCCCCATGGCGCGTTGTGCGTCCTGGAGCGCCGCGGCACTCTTTGGATATGGTCCCGAACCGGGCACGCGGTACTTGAGCAATATGCAGTTAACGCCGATCGTATTCAGCCAATCGCAAACTTCGGTGCCTTCGAGATCGATGGAGAGAATCTGGTAGCCACCTCCGGGAAAAACAACAATGGCCGCGCCAGTGTTCTCGCCTTTGGGACTGTACAGCGTGATGGTCGGCGTAGAGACGTTGCCCAGTCGGATATACGGTCTTCCCGCCATCGTATGCGTCTTATCCGCGTTCATGTCGGTTTCCGGCGATGGATTCGCGGTTCCGCCGGGCGGCGTGCCCGGCCACAGCGGCAGAGTGATGTGATCGGGTGGAGGCGTCCAGGGTGATCCCTGGGCTTCCAGATGCATCGACCATGCTGCCACGGCAGCCAGCACCACAAGCGCAGCCTTTTTCATACGCAAGGACCTCCCCGGAAAGGCATAGCAGCGATAATCGCATCTCGCTGTGCGCCGCGCAAAGCGCGTGCGGCGCGGGAGCTCGACGGCAGGTGAGCTGAATCACATTGCGAGGTGCCTGGGGACACATCCTCGCGCTGCCGGGAGTGCCACGCTTTTCGACAGCGAGGTGACTGCCATGACGGACACAATCGCTAGCCGTTGGACACATCCCGACGTGATCCTCGTCGCCACGAGTCTGAGCGATCTCGATCAGCTGATGCCGGTGGCCTTTGCGCAAGCGCGCGAAACAGGAGCTCGTCTCGTTCTCTTTCATGCAATAGCCCCTTCTGCAACTCTCAACGCCGATGCAACAGGAATGCCCTGCTACGATGCGTGGGGAGCCGTTGACGCGGCCGAGCACATGCTATCGCCGTGGTGTCAGCGGGCGCAGAACCTCGAAATCCGCTGTCACTCACTGGTGCGCGAAGGTAGTCCCATCGAGCAGGTTCTATCCGTCACCCGCCAGTTCCATGCGGATCGCATACTTCTAGGGACCCGGAGCCGGAGCAGACTGAGTAAGATGCTACTGGGCTCCGTCGCAGAGCAAGTGCTGCGCTCGGCAAACATCCCTGTCATAACCGTAGGACCTGAGGCCCATCTCGCGGTGGACAGCGACGCTTCTCGCGTCGTCCTCTATGCCACCACGCTCAGAGAGACCTCCCGCCCGAGCGCAGCACTTGCCTATTCCATCGCCGTTGGTAGAAACGCGAAACTTGTGGTGCTCCACGTCGTTCCGCTGGCTGAAGAAATGAGCCATAAAGGACTGCCGATTGGGCTCGATTCCATAGCCATGCGCGAACTGCGGGTGCTTGCCGCGGAAATCGGCGCCACCGGCCCGGAACAGATTGAGCCTGTCGTGCTGCATGGCAATCCCGCTATCGAGATTCTGGCGGAGGCATCCGCCCGCCGTGCGAGCCTGATTGTGCTGGGCGCCGCACCTCGTGCGGCCTTCGAGAGTATCGCGCGCGATCGTACGGTGTACCGCGTGCTGGCCCATGCTGCATGTCCGGTTTTGACGCTTCGCGAGGCCAGCGAGCAAGTGGTGCGGCCAGGCCCGGAAGAAACCGCCGTATTGCATCAGTAAATGATGTGTCCAGCGGAACGAGGAAGGGAATTACGCGGTAAGCCGTTCGAGCTGCGTCGGCTCGACGATCGTCACACTGGTTCCTTTGATCGTGATCCACCGGTCGCGGCGGAACTGGTTCAACAGGCGAGTCACGGTTTCGCGCGAGGTGCCAGCCATATTGGCGATCTCCTCATGCGTCAAGGCCATGGTGAACTTGATCTCGGGCTTGCCGTTGGTTGCCGATCTTCCCCAATCGAGCAACAGCCGCGCGAGCCGGCCGGCCGCGGATCCGGAGAGCGCCAGCCGTTTCGCGTCGTGGAACACGGTCATATACTCGCCGGAAAGCGACTGCGCCGCGTGCATCGACGCGATGCCATGGCGGCTGAGAAAATCGATGAACTCCTGTTTGCGCACCGTCTTCACCTGGCACGGCTCGATGGCTTCGGCGGTCACTTCGTGCGGCACGTTGGCGAGCACGGCGCTCAGTCCCATCAGGTCGCCAGGGCCAGCGATCTTCAGGATCATCGTCTTGCCATCACGCGAAGTCGAGGAGATCTTGACTTGCCCAAAGCAGATGACGAACACATTGCGCGCAGTATCTCCTTCAGAAAAAAGCCTCGCCCCGCGCGCGTGGTTCATCATAATGCCAATTCCGTCAAAATCCTGGAGAGCTTCGGGCGTGAGATTGCAGAACATCCGCAAGTGACGATGCTCGCACTTGAGGCAATCTTCGGGAGGGTGATGGGTGTGGAAAGTCGCCATACGTATCTCTTCCGGCAGCTACCGTTAGTATAGTGAGATTTCGGCGGGGCGATGTGACGGGCGTCACTCCGCAGTTCGATCGCCACTGCGTTTACGGCGGCTCATCCGGCTCAGGCAGCCGGCCAGATAGGAGCGTGACACCTCCCGGGCCAGCTCTTCGAGCAGGTGCATCCGCAATGGCGGATAGATCGCACATGCTTGGTGAAGCGCGGGGAGCGGCAAGAGCAGCACCGACCCGGTTGTAAGCGCGCTCAGCGTGTACGTGTGAGGTGCATCGCTGAGCGCGGCGGCCAGCTCCACGACATCGCCGGCGCGCGCGGGTCCCAGGGTGAACCGTACATTCATGCGCTCCGCCTTGCGCATAAAGTCTCCCGAGATGACGATGTAAAGGCCTCTGCAGACCCCATGCTGCCCGAAGACGATGTCTCCAGTGACGCATTCGATGCGTTCTGAGGAGGCGGAAAGAAGGTATTCTGCTTCGCGAGGACACGCGAACAGCTTGGTTAGCGGACGCCGCGCTGCGTTGGTTGGACCAAATTCTGCTTCAGTTGGTGAGAGTTGCATCTTCCTAACCTCAAACCATCACATGGCTTTCGAATCTGCGGAGGGCCTCCGCGCCCGGCGCAAACCCAATGCCGTTTTCCCGCCCGAACGAACTCAAGACCCGGCTCTGCAGTTGCAAAGTCGTCCAGACCGTGCGATCTGCTCCTCGATCTGCCGCCTGAACTCGCTTAGCAGGCCGTTTTCCGCGTTCTCTTCTCAGCCCCTTCTATCGGGCTTCGGCGGGAACCTGAGCCTCCGGTTGCCGGGCTGCCGAGGCGATCTCCGGCGGCACGCACAGCACCGGTACCCGGGAGGCCGCCAGAAATGTAAATGCGGTGCCATGCTGCCCTGCCGATTCGCTCGACCGCTTTACCCCCATTACCAGGATGCAGGGGCGATACAGCGCAATGGCTGAAGCAATGACATTTGCGGGATTACCATCCTTCACAATGCAACGCACCAGAACTTTGCCGCCGGGCTCTATGCCAAACTCCTCACGCGTCGTGGCGCAGGGATTCAGGAAGGCCGACGCCTCGGCTGCGGTGCGCGCGTGCAACACGATGAGCGGCCGGTCGAAGGTCTCCGCCAGCGAGTACGCGGTAGCCGCCGCGGCTGCAGAAGCCTCGTTCCGCTCCATGGCCAGCAGCACCGGTCCTCCCGGTACTGGGCGGTAAGGACCGGCGTTCCAGTCCGCAGAGACAGCAAGCACCGGACATGGCGCCAGCCTGCCCAACTGCTCGGCAATGGAGCCGACCAGAAGCGGCCCGACGCCGTCCATCCCTCGTGTTCCCAGCACGATCAGCCCTGCTTCGTACTGACGCGCCACATCCATAAGCATTTGCGCCACTGCCCCCTGGCGAATTTCAGAATGCGTAGGGATGGCTTCTTCGAGCAGGTGGCAGGCCAGTTTGTCCAGAGCCCGGCGCGCCTCTTCAGGCAATGTTCTCAGTACCCGCCCTGGAACGGCGTTTACAGTGGCGTAGTCTATCGGGTCTATCGAGTGCGCCAGCACAATCCGCGCCCCGTAGGCTGTGGCCAGTTTCCTCGCGTACTCAAGTGCCGCTTCCGACTGGCTTTCGAGATCCGTGGCCACGACAATCGTTTTCAAGCCGTCTTTGAAGCTCATACCTACCTCCTGACGCCACCGGCCGTAACCGAATGGAAGCACCATCGGCTTTTGAGTCTGCGCTTCGATCGGATTGCCCGCAGTGATTCGAGTCACAGAGTTCGCGAGTCGCAGCCTTTATTCCTTTCCCAAAGCGGCCGGCTCGCCTTGTGAACCCCGCTTCTATACATTGTGCCGTCCGATGCGCTACCCTTTCCGCGTGATGAAAAATACCTACAAGCCCTCTAAGCAATCGTTTGCATCCGCTGTCTTGACCCGCTTGTTACCTTTTCTGCTGGCTGGTTCTTTTGGTGCCGCAGCAGCCCAGGCCCCAGTACCGGACTCGCCTGCCATTGAGGCTCAGGCGCGCGCAATGGTCAGCAAGCTGACCCTGGAAGAGAAGATCGAGCTGATCGGCGGGGTTGACAGCATGTACACCCGGCCGATGCCGTCGATCGGGCTGCCGCGCTTCAAAATGTCGGACGCATCAGTGGGCGTGCGCACCTGGGGGCCGACGACTGCCTACGCCGGGGGTGTAGCGCTGGCGGCCAGTTGGGACACGGATCTGGCCCGCGCGATCGGCGAGAGCCTGGGCAGGGATGCCCGCTCCCGGAATGTCAATTTCCTTCTCGGCCCCGGCGTGAATATCGCGCGTTCGCCGGTGGGCGGCCGCAACTTCGAATACCTGTCGGAGGACCCGTATCTCAACTCCGCTCTGGTGGTGCCGTTTATCGAGGGCGTGCAATCGCAGGGCGTGATTGCGACCGTAAAGCACTATGCGCTTAACAATCAGGAGTTCAACCGGCATAACGCCAGCTCCGATATCGATGAGCGGACGCTGCGCGAGATCTACCTGCCCGCCTTTGAGGCTGCCGTTACCAAGGGGCACGCGGATGCGGTGATGAACTCCTACAACCTGGTCAACGGCGTGCACGCAACGCAGAATGAGTTCCTGAATCTGAAAGTGCTCAAGGGCGAGTGGGACTTCAAAGGGATTCTCATGTCCGACTGGGCCGCGACCTACGATGGCGTAGCCGCAGCCAACAACGGGCTCGACCTGGAGATGCCCAGCCCGAAGTTCATGAACGCCAGGAACCTGGTTCCCTCTGTAAGAGATGGCCAGGTGAAGGAGTCCACGATCGACGACAAGGTGCTGCGCCTGTTTCGCACCGAACTGCGCTACGGATTCACAACGCGTCCTCAATTCGACCCTGCAGACTCCACGTATTCGGTGGCTGACCGGGCCGTCGCCTTGCGGGGAGCGCTTGAGAGCATTACGTTGCTGAAGAATGACGGGAACCTGCTCCCGCTCGACCCGGCGAAGATCAAGACGATTGCGATCCTTGGGCCCGATGCGTGGCCGGCTGTGCCGGGAGGCGGCGGCTCGTCAGAAGCGACCTCCTTCGATCCCGTGAGCACCGTGACCGGCATCGCCAATCTTCTAGGGCCGGGTGTCCATGTGCTCTATAGCCGCGGCCTGCCGGAGATGAACGATGTTTTCAAAAACACGCATTGGGATGGAGACGTAAAAGTGGAAACCTTCCCAAGCGACGACTTCACCGGCACGCCTGAGACTGGCTCACGCCACAACGTAGCCGATTGGACACCGAAGCATTGGGAGACGGCGCAGCTCACTCCGCGCAGCATCCGCTATACGGCGGCATTCCGGGCCGGCAGCGCGGGCAAATATCTCCTGATCGGCGCAGCCTCCGGAGAGGACGCCTTCAAGATTCTCGTCGACGGCAAGCAGATTCTCGAACAGGTCCATGCTGAGGGCCAGGTGCCGAAGTACACGTCGCTCGATCTCGCGGCGGGACAGACGGTTCACATTGAGGCTGACTATCTGCCTCACGCCTCCGGCTCGCGTTTTGGATTCGGGCTTGCCTATGAGCCGGATCTGGTTTCAGCAGAGGCCAAACGATACGCGTCTCTGGCGGATGTGGTCGTGCTTGCGTTGGGCTTCAACGCAGCCAGCGAGGGCGAAGGACACGACCGCACCTTCAGGCTGCCCTGGGGCGAGGATGCGCTTGTCGACGCCGTGGCCGCAGCCAATCCGCACACCATTGTGACGCTTACCGGCGGAGGCGGCATGGACGTCAGCCGCTGGCTGGATAAAGTGCCGGCTCTGCTGCACACCTACTATCCTGGCCAGGAGGGCGGTACGGCCGTGGCCGAGATTCTCTTCGGCAGGCACGATCCCGAAGGCAAGCTCCCGGTGAGCTTCGACCGCAGCTGGGAGGAAGATCCTTCTTACCGGTGGTACTACGGAGCTCCCGGCGCAGACACCACGCTTCACACCATCGGCGAGCATGGTCAGCCGGTTGATTACACCGTTCCGCACATCCAGTACGGCGACAAGCTTATGGTCGGGTATCGCTACTGGACTACGACCGGCAAACACCCGCTCTTTCCGTTCGGCTTCGGGTTGAGCTACACGACCTTCCGCTTCTCAAACCTGCAGGCCCCGGCCACGACAGCGTCAGGCTCCACGATTCCGGTGAGCTTCGATGTCACCAACACTGGAAGCGCGGAAGGTGCCGAGGTTGCGCAGCTTTACGTCTCCGATCCTTCGGCCAAAGTCGACCGGCCCGAACGCGAGCTGAAGGGCTTCGAGAAAGTGCGGCTGAACCCCGGCGAAACAAAGCACGTGACCCTGACTCTGGATGCCCGCTCGTTCAGCTACTGGGACGAATCCGCGCACAAGTGGACGATCGATCCCGGCAAATTCGTACTGCGGGTAGGCGATTCGAGCGAGAATACGCCGCTGGAGGCGGATATCACGCTGCAGTGAGTCGGCGCATCCGGGCTTCTTGCATTTCCCGTGGGAACACGCGATCGGTCTTACCGGGCAGCTTGCTGCCACTCGCCTTGCGCGAGCAATTCTTTCTCAGCGTCAGCAAACGAGAGATTGCTCGCGAGTTGCTTGAACTTCGATTTTTCTTCATCTTCGTCTTCGGAGATATTTTTAAACAGCAGCGCGTGGCCCTCTATGTGCACGTGGGTTTCTGTGATCTGCCATTCGCCTTTGCCGGTCTCGCGCCGCTCCACATCGAAAGAGCCACCTGCTTTCAAAACGCCGAGCAACCCTCCGGCGAACCGAACGTCATGAATCAGCCGCCCTTTGAGGCTCACGATCCGATGCTGCGCGTTGTCGATCGCCATATCGCCCTCCATAGCCGCAAACACGCGCGATTCCCAGGTGGGCGGATGAAAACCGGGATTGGGTTTGAAGTGCAGGATGGTTGTGTTTCCCTGCGCGCCCGTTTTCGTCCAGATGAATGCGTGCGGCAGCATGCTGAGCATCTCGCTGGCCTGCTGGTCGTCATGCTGTCCGCTTTTCCGCTGCCTTGCCTGCGCTCCGAGGTCGCGGATAAAATTCTCCATCCTGCTTTGCTGTTCTGACCTGGTCAGCTTTTGTCCGTTGTTTTCGAGCACCCGCTGCAGATCGCCCCCGCGCGTCTCGGCCACCCATTGTTCTATTTCGGAATTCGGCTTACGGTCCACGTCGAAGTAGAGCCAGCGCGAGTGATCTGCAGCATCGGCGGCCAGCTCGGTCTGCACCGCCTGATTCACAAGATTTCGCGGATCCTGCGCATGTGCAGCTGCGCACACCAGAAAGAACGCCCACGCAAGAGAGCGCACCCTGTTGAGCATCATGGCATCCTCCGACTGGGCGCCGAATCAGCGTCAGCGCCAATGCGGATACCTCCTCTTGGTTGGATGCGCTTTGGGAGCTTCGGGAACGGTGAGCCAGACTGACAAGCTGACGCCCTAGTAAGTGGCTCGGCCGCCGCTCACGTCGTAACACTGCCCGGTGACAAACGAGCAGTCGCGGCTGGCCAGAAAATGCACCACCGCCGCAACTTCGTCCGCGTCGGCGGTTCGCCGCATGGGGATCTTCTGGATCATGTACTCAACCTGCGCTTCGGTCAACTGATCGAGAATCCTGGTGCGCACCACGGCCGGCGCGACGGCATTGATACAGATACCCTCGGTGGCGACTTCTTTGGCGATCGATTTCGTGAGTCCAATGATCGCAGCCTTCGAGGCGGAGTACGCCACCATATTCGGGTTGCCTTCTTTGCCGGCGATGGAGGCGATGTTCACAATGCGGCCGTAGCGTTTTGTCCGCATCAGGGGCAGCACGGCCCGGCACAGGTAGAACGGCCCGTGGATGTTGATATTCATCACCCGGTGCCAGTCTGCGTCGGTCTGCTCCCAGATCGGCGCGGCTCTGCCGGCCAACCCCGCATTATTCACCAGAATCTCCAGCGACCCAGCCGTAGCCATTACCTTCGCAACCGCCGCCGTTGCCTGCTCCGCCCGAGTCACATCCAACTCGACGGCAAACGCGCCTCGGCCCATGCGTTTTGCCGTGGCCTCTGCCGCTGCCAGATCGATATCGGCTACGGCCACGCGTGCGCCCGCTTCCGTCAGCCTTTGCGCAATCGCTTCTCCAATTCCCGCGGCAGCCCCCGTCACCAGAGCCGTTTGCCCGCTCAGCTCAAACATCGTTATCCTCCAGCAGCCGTGCAGCGGTTTTCCAGTTGCAGCCAGAGAAAGCCACAAATGCCAAGTGGCTTTTTCATCAAGAAAAAAACCACCTCGCACAATGTCCGAAATGCCACCCATGAACTGGAAAACCGCTCTAGCCATCCTCACGCACAGCGGCACCTCGGCGCAACTGTCTGCACACACAACAAAGCGGGCGCCCAACTCCGGACGCCCGCAACCCTGTTCGAGCTTTCCCAGCTTCTAGTTTCTAGTTCCGCAGTTCTTTCAGCGCTGGATAGACCTTTCGCCACTTCTCATAACCGGCTTGGTAGGCTGCCAAATCCGCTGCCTCCGGCTCGATGCGCTGTGCCACTTCGATGGCCGCAATGCACGCTTCATCGAGATTCTTCCAGTGCCCCGCGCCGACGCCGGCCATCAGCGCGCAGCCGAAGGCGCCACCCTCCTCGGCTGTGAGCACCTCTACGGCGTGCCCGTAGATGCCCGCCTGAATTCTGCGCCAAAGCGCGCCGCGCGTGCCGCCGCCGCCCAACCGGATGCCGGTGACGGGGATCTTCAATTCGCGGAAGAGGGCGAAGGTATCTTCGAGCGAATAGGCAACTCCTTCGAGCACGGCGCGCACAAAATGCGCGGACGTGTGTGTCGCGCTGATTCCGACAAAGCCGGCGCGCACCTCAGGATCGAGATGCGGCGTGCGCTCGCCCAACAGGTAGGGAGCCCACTCCAGGCCTTCGCAGCCCGCGGGAATTTTGGCTGCGGCCTCGTTCAACGCGTCGTAACTCTGGCCCGCAAAGAACGTCTCCTTCAGCCAGCTCAGGCTAAGTCCCGCGCTTTGCGTTACGCCCATCACATGCCAAAGGCCAGGCACCGCGTGACAGAATGTATGCAGCCGGCCTTTGGGATCCTTGGTCGGTTCAGCCGTTGCGGCGAAGACAACGCCCGATGTGCCGATCGTGGCCGAAACGCTTCCCGGCTGCAGAATGCCCATGCCCACAGCGCCTGCGCCCTGATCGCCCGCGCCTGCGGCGACTGGCGTGCCCGCTTTCAGGCCGGTGAGGTTTGCGGCAGTTTCGCTAATGCGCGCGCAGATTTCCGGAGACTCGTAGACCCGCGGAAGCCAGCTCTCCGGAATTCCCGCTGCTTCGGCCACTTCGCGCGACCAGCACCGATGCGTCACGTCCAGCAGCAGCGTACCCGATGCTTCCTGCACGTCGATTGCAAATTCGCCGGTGAGCCGGTAGCGTACGTAGTCCTTGGGACACATCACGTGGCGGATCTTCGCGAAGATCTCCGGCTGGTGCGTCTTGACCCAGAGGAGTTTTGTGAGCGTGAAATTCGGCAGCGCCGGATTGCAGGTGAGCTCGATCAGCCGCGCGTAGCCGATCTTCTCGGTGAGCCAGTCGCACTCAGGCTGCGTGCGTGT
>JASHVE010000623.1 GCA_030039675.1 Acidobacteriaceae bacterium
AAAGTGGCATTTTCCTCAAGAAAATGCCACCTTCCGCGGCTTCGGCAAGGGCACATCAACTGTGGAACCGCTCTAAGCACGCATTACTGAGTGGAAAGGATCGTAAGTTTCGAGTCATGCGAAAAAGCACGCTGCTTTCACTCATCCTTTGTTTCGCTGCGGTCCTTGTTTGTTCCGCGCAGGAAGATCCTCTCGCCGGTGTGATCGATATTCACGTCCATTCAGCGCCCGATAGTGTTCCCCGGTCGATTGATGCCATCGATCTGGCCCGAATGGCCAAGGCCCGCGGCATGCGCGCCCTGGTGCTGAAGAACCACTACGAGCCCACGGCTTCATTGGCCTATGTAGTGCGGAAAGAGGTTCCGGGTATTGAGGTCTTTGGCGGTATCGATCTCAATCTCACGGTCGGCGGAATGAATCCTTCCGCAGTGGAGCACATGGCGGCTATTACCGGCGGATACGGCCGCTTTGTCTGGATGTCAACCTACGACTCCGAGGCGCAGGTGCGCTATTCGAAAGAGAACCGGCCATTCGTCCGGGTTTCGCGCGACGGCGAGTTGCTGCCCGAGACGAAAGCGGTGATCGCCGTGATCGCACGGCGCAATCTGGTGATGGCCACTGGGCACAACAGCGCAGAAGATGATCTGTTGTTGATCCGTGAATCGCGTGCGCAGGGCGTGCGGCACATGGTGGTGACCCATGCCATGGTGGCGCCGATTCATATGGCGTTGCCTCAGATGCGGGAAGCGGCTCAGATGGGAGCCTACATAGAGTTCACCTACAACGGCCTGATCGGCAAGGGCAAGGAATTTGACTTCGCGGATTATGCCAGGGCGATCCGCTATGTGGGCGTCGACCACTGCATTCTATCGAGCGATATGGGGCAGCCCGGCAATCCTCTGCACCCCGACGGTCTCGTAGCGTTCTTCAAGGGGATGCGCGAACAGGGGTTCACGCAGGCAGAGATTGACCAAATGGCAAAGCGGAATCCGGCGCTGCTGCTGGGACTCGAATAGGGAACCGGCGCAATTTAAGAATCGGTACTCGCAGTTTATGGGCAGTCGCAGAGGTCATCTTACCGGTTGTAGAAGTCCGGAACAATGATCCTCTGGCCATCGGATGGAACATACTTTGCAAATTCGGCTCCGAGGCGATTCTTGTACTTCTCGGTGGGGTCTTGCGCCCATGCGTTCGAAAGCGTGACTTTGATGCCTTCCTTGTCGCAGAAGCTGATGAAAACCTTGAAGTCGAAGATGCTCTCGATGCCGACGTAGTTTCCTCTGGGCGTGACAGCCAATACCGGCAGATCCACATCGTCAAGGAATGGCCGGGCCGCCTCGTCGCTATGCCACAGCACGTGCCTTCCTACGATCGAATTGATCAGTTGGCACACCATGTAGATGCGCGGGGTGATGTTGCCGAGCTTGGTGCCCTGGCCGCTCTTGGTGAAATTTCGTTCGAGCCTATCGACGTTGGCACGTTCCGCCGCGCCGACCGAACCCTTCACAGTACCCAGCGGGCGATGATCGAGCCCATAAGGATTGGGGTCGTAGGAGCCGGTAAAGGGCCACACCGCAAACAGGTCGTAATCACCGGTAATAGCCTTGAAGCGCTCCTCTTTCGTGATGATGCCGTGTTCCGGCGGGTTGGTCATGGCCAGCATCTGCTCGTAGCTGGCGCCCCATTTGGAATGGTACTTTACATTCTCCCCGCCTTTTTCCTGTGTCCATTGCAACGTCTTGGAGTTATCGAAGTAAACTCCATATGTGCCATTGGCAAGCTTGATCAGGCTGTAATGGAACCGGATGCCGCTGGGGTGCGCGGCAAGGCCATCCAGCCGGTCGGGACCCACCGGCTTTACATCGATCAATTTTCGCGCCTTCAACCAGTCCACGCGCTTCTGCGAGATGATCAGCGGCGTCGTTCCAGCCTTCCATCCCTGGCCTTCGTGGTCCAGGTAGAGCGCTTCCCGGTGTTTCTCGCGGTTGAAACACTCTTTGGCGGTGCCGTATTTGTTCAGGCGCGGATCGCGCACTACGAATCCGGCCATCGGCCCCCAGTCGCACGATTTGCCGTGGATGCGATAGCCTTTGGTGTCGTACCCCTCTTCAAGCAGCCCGTGGCAGGTGGGGCCCGTGGCCCGGACCAGAATGACCACCTGTTCCGTCCGGGCAACCTGCAGAAACGCGCGCAGGTGCGATTGGGGCATACCGATCGTATTCTCAAGAAATGCTGCATCGTTATAGCGCATGGGCTGCCTTTCCGGTAGCCGGAGAACGCTTTTGGCGCGGCGCCGACCACGGAAATGAGTTTTGTTGCAATTTGGGCTTCGCGCAAGTATAACTCTGGGTGCCACCTTCTCTTTGCCTAACTCCGAATCTTCATAAAACAATGGTCATACATAGGAGAGACCACTGTTCCCGTGGCTGCATGCGGAATTTTCGGCTGATCCCAATGTGGAAAGTCCTCACCACCCAGCCTCCACGCTAACAACTGTTTTGCTCAGACCGACCCCGCCTTGATGTGGCAACCTAGAAGCTTGGAGGATTTCGCAACCATGTCAGTTGAGAGCCCATCGGCCACCGCGAACAAGAACATGCATGCATGGGACGACGGTGGCGCCGCGTCGGCCGAAGCGCTGGCCGCTTGGGTCGGTGCCCGGCTCGCCGAGCATGAGGAAGATCTAGCCCGCCTCCTCGCGGTCGAAAGCCCGCGCACGCCGGAAAACTCGCTGAGTCTGTACGATGCAGCCATTGAGCAACTGAATCTTGCCGGTGCGCAGGCAGGCGTACTGAATTCAGTGGCGGCCGACAAGGCCGTTCGCGACCAGGCGCAGCTGGAAGCACAGCGCGTGGCCGTGGCCGGCAGCGCGTTAAGTCTCAACCGTGCGGTCTACGACGCTCTGGTCGCGATCGATCTCAACGGCGCGAGCCCCGCCACCAGGCACTATCTTGAGCGCACGTTGCTCAGTTACCGTCTGGCCGGCGTCGATAAAGATCAGGCCACACGCGATCGCCTCCAGGCACTGCATGAAAGAGCGACGAAGCTTTCGCTTGAGTTCAGCCGCAATATTCAGGAGGGCGCGAAGACCATCCAGGCCACCGGAGACGAGCTCGACGGTCTTCCTGCCGACTACCTCGCGCGCCATCCTTTTGACGCGAATGGCAGCGTGGTCATCTCCACCGATCCGCCTGACATGCAGCCGGTGATGACCTTTGCTTCGAATGCAGGATTGCGCGAGCGCATGTTCCTGGCCTACAACGGCCGCGCTTATCCAGCGAACCGGCAGATTCTCCTTGACCTGCTGGCCACCCGGCAGGAAATCGCGAGCACGCTCGGCTTTCGCAGTTGGGCTGACCTGGCCACGGCCGACCAGATGATGGGCTCGGCGGCGAATGTGCGCATGTTTCTGGAAAAGCTGGATGAAGCCAGTCGCCACGGCGCGCAGCACGAGTACAAGCTCGTGCTGAACTTCGCACGCGAGCGGCGCCCCGGCCTTGACGCCATCGACATTACCAGCCGCGGCTATTGGTACGAGCAGTTTCGCCGCGCGGCCTTCGACTTCGACTCGCAGTCCGTGCGGCCCTATTTCCCGTATGCGCAGGTCGAGGCGGGCGTTCTGGAGACCGCGGCCCGGCTCTTCAAGGTCGAGTTCCGCCGCTCGCTCGCCTCTGCATGGCACAGCTCCGTTTCGGTCTTCGATGTCTTTGACGACAACTGGCACGTGGGACGGTTCTATCTCGACATGCATCCGCGCGAGGGCAAGGACAAGTGGTTCTCTGCAGCTCCGGTAGTCACCGGCGTGCGAGGCCGCGCGCTGCCCGAGGCCGCGCTCATCTGCAACTTTCCCGGAGGCGAAGAAGGCGATCCCGGCCTGTTGCAATATTCCGACGTGGTCACGTTCTTCCACGAGTTCGGCCATCTGATGCACGCGATCCTCGGTGGTCATACTGAGTGGGCTGGGCTCTCAGGATTTGCCACCGAGGGCGACTTCATCGAAGTTCCTTCGCAGATGCTCGAAGAATTCTTCCGCGATGAAAAGCTGCTTCAGGCATTCGCGAAGCATTATGAGACCGGAGAAGTTCTACCTTCCGAAGCCATCAAGAAGATGAAGCGCGCAGGCTCGTTCGGGCGCGCTGACTGGGTGCGGTCGCAACTCTACTACACCACGCTTTCGCTCGATCTGCATGACCAGGACCTCGCAGCAATCGACCTCGACGAGATCACCAGGCGGCTTTACCGATCGCTGCAGCCGTGGACCTGGCTCGAAGGTAACCGCATGTATGCAAGCTTCGGCCATCTCACCGGTTACTCGTCGAACTACTACACCTACGCCTTCGACAAGGTCATCGCTCTCGATTTCTTCGGCCAGTTCGATCCCAACGATCTGCTCGGATGCGAGGCCGGTGCGCGCTACCGCAAGATCGTGCTGGAGCAGGGCGGCTCCAAGCCGGGGCGCGAGATGGTCCGCGACTTCCTCGGCCGCGACGAGGAGTTCTCGGCCTTCTCGAAGTGGCTCAACGAAGAGTTTGAAGAGCAGGTTCTTGCCGGCGCGCGTTAGCTTGCGCCTGCGGCTTTCACGCTCTGGATTACGTGTGGAGCAGAGGAGAAAATTCGCATGAATGCATCGGATTTTCGCCGCATCGCTTTGAGCCTTGAAGGCGCTCAAGAAGGCTCGCACATGGGTGCCGTGGATTTCCGCGTCGGCGGCCGCATCTTCGCCACGCTGGCATCGGTCAAAGAGGGCTACGGCAATCTCATGATCACGACGGAGTTGCAGGCTGCCTTCATCGCCGACCGTCCCGATCTGTTCCTGCCCATCCACGGCGGCTGGGGCCGCATGGGGATGACGCACATCCGTCTCGACGTGGCCGATGAAGATTCGCTCCGCGGCGCGCTCTACACGGCGTGGAAACTCCGCGTTGACAAGAATCGCAAGCCTGCGAGGAAGGGAACAGTGGCCGCTGAACGGCGCTCGGCTCCAGCGCCGAAGCGAAGGAATTTTCATTGAACGTTGTTCGCGTAGCAGTAAGCTCTTTCCAACAAGGAGGGTCGCTATGAAAATCGGAGTGCTCGGTTCAGGCACCGTTGCGCAAACGCTGGCTGCGGGACTGATGAAACACGGCCATCAGGTCAAGATAGGCAGCCGATCGCCGGAGAAGCTGGCCGAATGGGCCGCGCAAAATTCCGGTGCGACCACCGGGACATTTGCCGACGCGGCCAAATTTGGCGAGTTGCTGATTCTCGCCGTCAAAGGCAACGTCGCGGCGGAGGCGCTTCGCCTGGCTGGAACAGAAAGCCTCAAGGGCAAGCCGGTAGCCGATGCGTGCAATCCAATTGAAGACGCGCCGCCGGTGAAAGGCGTGCTGCCGTTCTTTACCGGCCCCAATGAATCCCTCATGGAGCGGTTGCAGCATGAGTTTCCCGAGGCCCATCTTGTGAAGGCCTTCAACTCTGTGGGCACCCCTCGCATGGTCGATCCTCAATATGCAGCTGGAAAGCCGACCATGTTCATCTGCGGCAATAACGAGGCCGCGAAGAAGGCAGTGGGCGTTATCATCGAGGAACTCGGCTGGGAAGTCGCCGATATGGGCAGTGCTGAGGCGGCGCGCGCCATCGAGCCGTTGTGCAGGCTGTGGTGCATCCCTGGCTTTCTACACAACCAGTGGACGCATGCCTTCAAACTGCTGCAACAGTGATCGTGGTTCCAATCTCACTCCAACCTGTACGCACACATTTCGAGATGGCCGGTGGCAAATAGAGACGATTTTCACGGCAGATGGGCGCTCGTGACGGGCGCGAGCGCCGGCATCGGCGCAGCTCTGGCGCGCGAGCTTGCCGCGCGCGGTGCGAGACTCATTCTCACCGCGCGGCGCCGCGAGCGGCTTGATTCGCTTGCCGCAGAACTGGGCGCAAAAGGCACTGAGACGCGCGTCGTCGTTGCCGACCTGAACGATCCTATGGCTCCGCAGCAGATCTTCGACGCCACCGAAGGTGCGGGCCTCGCCGTCGACCTGCTCATCAACAATGCCGGCCTGGGCCAATACGGCGCATTTCCTGCCAGCGCGATCGAGCAGGAGTTGAACCAGGTCCGCGTCAACTGCGAAGCTGTGGTCCGCCTCTCGCGCCTTTTTGTGCCGCGCATGGTCGAGCGCCGCCGCGGCTGGGTGCTGGTTGTCGCCTCCACCGCAAGCTTTCAGCCGATTCCCTACATCACAACCTACGCGGCGACGAAGGTCTTCGACCGTTTTTTCGCGCTGGGCCTCGCCGCCGAAGTAGCGCAGTACGGCATCAAGGTTACGGCGCTCTGCCCCGGGCCGACGGAGAGCGAGTTCTTTGACGTCGCCGGCGCAAACGCATTCAAGGAACGCGGCGTGCAACCGGCCGAGGAAGTTGCGCGTCTCGGCATCGACGCGTTGGCGCGCGGCCAGCGCACCATCATTCCCACGTTCCGGGGCAGAGTCACGGCGTTCCTCGTGCGATTTTTTCCTGTCACCCTCATTACCCGTTTCGCGGAGAAAGTTGCCCGGCCCAGGTCCGGGTCGACGGCGAAATAATGAGACGGGTCTTGCCCGGCCGCGCCCGGTTTGATGTAAAAATGACGCGGAAAGGAATCTATCTCATGAGACTGGGTTCTCTTCGACCCTGGCAGCTTTTTATGCCGGCAATCCTGCTTCTATTCGCCGGTTCGATCTTCTCTCAGCAGCTGGCACAACCCAAGCCGGAGGATACGGAAGTCTGGCAGCCGGTGCCGCGCGTCGTCACCCCCGGCACAACGGATGCCGACCCTCCCTCCGATGCGATCGTTCTCTTCAATGGCAAGAATCTCGACGAGTGGGTATCGGCGCAGGATCATACGCCGGCCCGGTGGAGCGTGCATGACGGCATTCTCACCGTGGTCAAGGCGCCCGGCGTGGGCAACATCGAAACCAAGCGGAAGTTCAAGAACTACCAACTCCACATCGAGTGGAGAATCCCCGAAAACGTCACCGGCAGCGGCCAGGCGCGCGGCAACAGCGGTGTTTTTCTTGCCTCTACCGGGCCAGGCGACGCCGGATACGAACTGCAGGTCCTCGATTCCTACAACAATCCCACCTACGTCAACGGCCAGGCCGGCAGCATCTACAAGCAGAGCCCTCCGCTCGTGAATCCGAACCGGAAACCGGGGGAGTGGCAGACCTACGATGTGGTTTGGACCGCACCGATGTTCAACGACGACGGCTCGCTCAAGACTCCTGCTTACGTCACAGTCTTCTTTAACGGTGTTCTGGTGCAGAATCACTTCGAGTTGAAGGGGCAAACGCTCTACATCGGCCAGCCGTTCTATAAGAAGTATGATTCTGCTCCCATCAAACTGCAGGCGCACGGCGATAAAAGCGAGCCGATCAGCTTTAGGAATATCTGGGTGCGGGAGCTGAACTAACCACGCTTTTTGAAGTGGTGGCACTGCCCATGCGCCGGATGTGCCCGCTTCGCATCCATTTCCTGATCGAAGAGGGCAGCTATCGCTGCGCCAGGTCGTCCGGGCGGATACCACAATCTGAGCTGGCGCATTTGCGGGGCGCATGTGGAAAACCATGCCCCCGTTGCTGGTACATGATGTTGAATGTGTGAGATATGCAATTCAAAGGGAGGATGCAAACCAGGGGACGGGCGACGATTGTGGTAATGTGGAAAACTTTTTTCTTCCTGTCACCGTGGCTCCAAGTGCAACCTTTCCGCCAGGATGGCATCATAGTAGATAACTAGCAGAGGCTTCCCCAAAGATGTCCCACCGAAGAAAGGTTTCTATTCCCTTTTGAGGGTCCTTACGGACCTCTTCCCAAACACCCCCCTGGATTCCCTCCCATAATTGCCTCTCGACAGGGCCTACCGGAAGGTAGGCCCACATGTATACTCCCTCGAATTTCTATCTTTTAGCCAAATTCACCATGGGACTCCTGTCGCAGCGCAACGTTCATCGGTTGGTCCGCTGAATCAGCGACCGCCCCGTACAATCGATCTAGGTATGGCGTTCTCGCACGGATCAAACTCCGCCGTTTCGCTCCCGAGCCACGGTTTGCAGGGAATCGACGCCCTCTTCGCCAGCGCGGGCCTGGTGCGCAGCCGGCGCGGGAAGTTCGCCTCGCGCCGGCAAGCGCAGCGGCTGGATCGCGCTCAGCCCGAGGAACTCAG
>JASHVE010000049.1 GCA_030039675.1 Acidobacteriaceae bacterium
GTCCTGCTCGTAAACTCCAATGGGACCGCCCAGCACTACGAGCAGATCACAGGAAGCGGCCTGCGCGAGCGGGAGCTTCGCCACCGGCACGTCGATCGTTTCAATTCTGAAGCCGCGGGCACGAAGGACCGGTTGCAGGGAACCGAGATCTTCGAAGGGAACGTGAGCCAGGGCAATTGCGGATAATCCGTTCTGTGTCATAGCGATAGTGTGCGATCGAAAATCAACGCCTCACTATACAGAATATCTGTTATCAGACATTGTCTGTATACCGTGTTTGAGGCGAGCCCGGTTCGGTTGTGCTCTTTCTTACTGCGGAAGCCGGTGATGGGTGGGCGTCGATCAAGACTTCATGGAGAATGTCTTCGATGGCGTCTACCGCGCTTCGGACAGAGTCAGTGGCTTTGGGATCGGCGGCGTAGGTCACGCACTCGATCGCCTGGAGCGCATTGCGAATCCGATCATTCATCCACTTGATAGTTTCAAAGCGTCGCAGCATTTCGATCTTGCGCTCGCGGATAGCGGACTGCCAGCGCAAGGCCACGATAAAAGTCAGCACGGCCGCCAGCGCGCTTCCCACAATGCGCAGAGGTCCGCCCCGGTGCATCCAGTCGTTGTAGATGAGCCATTGCAGGAAGATGGCCAGTGCGAAGACGGCAAGGCCTGCTGTAAAAGAACACAGCCAGATAGTGATATCGGATGTGATTTGCCGGGAAAGCGGCAGAGAGGTCCTGCGCTGCATACGGTGGTGCTCAGATCGGCCGTTTTGATTTTACCGCCCGCCGCAGCCCACTCCAACCAGTGAACCATAAAGATTGGCGGCAAATCACGCACTGACCCAAAGAGCCCAGGCTCCTGCTCTATAACTCAATCGATACTCAATTGCGGATCTGTGCCAGCAACCCCTCGACCTCCGCCTTCTCTTCTGCCGTGAGCGGCAACAGCGGCGAGCGGGCATGGCCGCCAAAATAGCCGTTGAAGTCACAGGCATATTTGACGCCGGCAATGCCCAGCGCACCCACGATGCGGTTGTTCGCCGCAGCAATCCGCTTCTGTTTCTCGTCGGCCAGCTTAAGGTCGTGATCTTTCCAGGCCAGATACACCTCCTGGCATGCCTGGGGAGCGCAGGCAGCGAAGGCCAGAATTCCTCCGCAGGAGCCGGCCTGGAGCGACTCATACAGTGCCGACCCGGAACCGCAGAGTACCTGAAAGCCAACTTCCCTGCTCCGGGTTTTTACAGGTGCGGCTGGCGGAGCTGTCGCCGCTACGGCGACCCCGCCCGTCAGGTCCGCTGCCGGGACAAACGTTCCCGCAGGTTCGGGCGCCGGCGTAAACATGCGAGCTGTGACAGCCTCAAAAACAGGCGTGACGGTTACTGTACGCCGCAGAGACGACTTTGTGGCTTCCACGGTGGCGCGGATCCGCTCGACGCTGCCACTCGAGTCCTTGATACCGATGATGTTGGGGTGGTCAGCCAGCTCGGCGATGATCTCGATGGGGATCTGATACGGGACGCACTTCGGGATGTTGTAAAGCAAGACGGGGAGCGGTGAGCGGTCGGCCACGCTACGAAAGTAGTTCAAAATGGCCGGCGCCGTGAGCTGGCTGGAGTAATAACTGGGTGGCCGCACCAGAACAGCGTCGTAGCGGAACTGCGCCGCGGCCTCGGCCAGCGCGACCGTGGCGCCGACACTCTCACGACCCACGCCGGCGACCAGCACCTTTTCAGAGGCAGTAGCTTCGGCCGCCACGCGCAGCACGTCGCGCGATTCGGCATCGTCGAGCATGACGGCTTCGCCTGTGGAACCCAGCACGATCATCCCGGCCAAGAGGCTGCGGGAGTACCGGGCCATGTTGGCCTCAAGCTTACGGAAGTACACCCGTTCGTCGGGATAGAACGGCGTTGTGGTGGCGGCGTACACACCTTCAATCAGCATGGGCTCATTGTAGATCGGCGGATGGGTCTGCGCTTGTCTCCCCTGACATATATGGTCGCTGCACTGTACGAAGCGCCGCAAATTTTAGGCTATAATCTGTCAATTTCGCAATAACTGATGAGGTACATCTTGAGGAAAATGTTTCACGCGGAACGCGAATTTATACCGGTTTTTCCTAGTTTTGCCGATAGTTTTCCACAGGGCCAGTCATTTCACCGGGATACCTCCGAGTAAACACGCACCTCATGGAGTTGCTGGAGTGCAAACACCGTTGTCGAGTGCTTCTGCATGGCGGCAATGCCTTCGGCGGCGGCCTGGGCGGCGGCGAGCGTGGTGATAGTCGGAACGCGAGCGAGGACGGCAGCTCGGCGGATGGCCTTCTCATCGAAGAAGGTATCCTGACCGCGCGGAGTGTTGACGATGAGCTGGATGCGGTCGCCTTTGATGAGATCAACCACGTTTGGCCGGCCCTCCTTCACCTTGAAGACCCGTTCGACGATCAGCCCGGCGGACTCGAGCGCGCCAGCAGTTCCCTCAGTGGCCACAATCTTGAAGCCGAGATGGACGTAACGGCGGGCGAGATCGACGGCTGCCGGCTTGTCGTGGTCGTTCACACTAAAAAAGATCGTGCCGATGGTCGGCAGCACCTGGCCGGCAGAGAGCTGCGCCTTGGCGAAGGCCTCGCCGAAGCTGGCGGCAACGCCCATCACCTCCCCGGTGGATTTCATCTCGGGCCCAAGGACCGTATCGACGCCGGCGAACTTATTCCAGGGGAAGACCGGCGACTTCACGTAATAATGAGGGCCGGTGCCGAGATCCTTGCCAGAGGAGAGCTGCTCGGGAAGAAGGTCGCGGAGTTTGCGGCCGGTCATGAGGCGCGAGGCAATTTTTGCCAGCGGCACGCCGGTGGCCTTCGAGACATAAGGGACTGTGCGTGAGGCGCGGGGGTTGACCTCGATGACGTAGACGCTGTCGTTGCCCTCAGCGTCGCGCTGGATTGCAAACTGGAGATTGACGAGCCCGACGACTTTGAGCGCGAGCGCCAGCTTGCGGGTGTAGGTGCGGAGGGTCTCAAGCGTCTGCCCGGAGATGCTCACGGCCGGCAGAACACACGACGAATCACCGGAGTGGATGCCGGCCTCTTCGATGTGCTGCATGATGCCGGCAATCACCACATCTTCGGAGTCGCAGAGCGCGTCGACGTCTACCTCGATGGCGTTTTCGAGGAAGTGATCGATGAGGACGGGCCGCTCCTGGGAGTACTCGACCGCCTCGCGCATATAGCGGGAGACGGCGTCGGCGTCGTAGGCGATGACCATGGCACGCCCGCCGAGGACATAGCTGGGCCGGACCAGAACAGGGTAGCCGATGCGGTCGCCGACAGCGAGAGCTTCCTCTACGCTTGTGGCTGTTCCGCCAGGGGGCTGCGGAATGCGCAGGTCTTCGAGGAGCTTGCCGAAACGCTTGCGGTCTTCGGCGAGGTCAATCGACTCCGGCGAGGTGCCAATGATGGGCACACCGGCGGTACGCAGGCGCTGCGCCAGATTGAGCGGGGTCTGGCCACCGAACTGAACAATCATTCCAATTCTGGCGCCGGATTGGGCCTCGTGGTTGTAGACGGCGAGCACGTCTTCGAGGGTAAGCGGTTCGAAATAGAGACGATCGCTGGTGTCGTAGTCGGTGGAGACGGTCTCAGGGTTGCAGTTGACCATGATGGTCTCGTAGCCGTCTTCTTTGAGCGCGAAGGCCGCATGGCAGCAGCAGTAGTCAAACTCGATGCCTTGGCCGATCCGGTTGGGGCCGGAACCAAGGATGATGATTTTGGGTTTATCCGTGGGCGGCGCCTCGTCTTCTTCGTCGTAGGTGGAGTAAAGGTAGGGCGTCATCGACTCGAACTCGGCGGCGCAGGTGTCAACCAGCTTGAAGACCGGCCGGATGCCATGGCTTTCGCGGAGTTCCCTCACCTGCTTTACGCCTTCGTGGCCTTCGAGCTTCCATTCGGTCGCGATGCGTTCGTCGCTCAGGCCGAGACGCTTGAGCTTCCTCAGGTCGTCCGGTTCGATCTTTTCGGGAGTCGTGCTGGAGATGCTCATCTGCTGCAGTGTGATCTCGCGGAGCTGATAGAGGAACCAGGGGTCCATGCCGGTAAGCCGGGCAACTTCGCGGACGCTCATGCCGCGCTCGAAGGCGACGCGGAGGTAGCTGAGACGTTCCGGCCGGGGCGTGACGAGCATCTGAGTAAGACGCCGCGGTTCAAGCACTTCCGCGCCGGTCTTCTTACCAGTTTCGAGGGAGCGCCAGGCCTTCATCAGCGCTTCTTTGAAGGTGCGGCCCATAGCCATCACCTCGCCGACGGACTTCATCTGCGGACCGAGGGTGTCGTCGGAACCGGGGAACTTCTCGAACTGCCACTTCGGGATTTTGACCACGACGTAATCGATGGTCGGCTCGAAGCAGGCCGGCGTCTTGCGCGTAATATCGTTGGGGATCTCGTCGAGCGTATAACCCACGGCCAGCTTGGCAGCGATCTTGGCGATCGGGAAGCCGGTGGCTTTTGAGGCCAATGCCGAGGACCGCGAGACGCGCGGGTTCATCTCGATCACGGTCATGCGACCGTCGACCGGGTTCACAGCGAACTGGACGTTGGAGCCGCCGGTTTCGACACCGATTTCGCGCATGACGGCGATGGCGGCGTCGCGCATCCTCTGGTACTCGCGGTCGGTGAGAGTCTGTGCAGGCGCGACGGTGATGGAGTCGCCGGTGTGGACTCCCATAGGGTCAAAATTCTCGATCGAGCAGATAATAATGACGTTATCTGCCAGATCGCGCATCACCTCGAGCTCGAACTCCTTCCAGCCGAGGACAGATTCTTCGATCAAGCACTCGTGGACGGGCGAGAGATCGAGGCCGCGGGCCAGGATCTCCATCAGCTCTTCGCGGTTGTACGCGATGCCGCCGCCGGAACCGCCGAGGGTGAAACTGGGGCGGATGAGAACCGGGAAACCGATCTTGCCGGCGAAGTCGAGTCCATCGCGTAAATTATTTACTAAAGAAGACTTGGAGACTTCGAGGCCAATCTTGATCATGGCGTCTTTGAACAACAGGCGGTCTTCGGCCTTCTTGATAGCTTCGAGTTTGGCGCCGATGAGTTCGACATTGTAGCGGTCGAGGATGCCGGTGTCGGCCAGGTCGACGGCCAGATTGAGAGCCGTCTGACCACCGACCGTCGGCAGCAGGGCGAACTTACCGGACCTGCCGTCGGCAGCTTTTTGGAGTAGTTCCGATTCGATGCGAAGAATCTCCTCGACATACTCGCGGGTGAGCGGCTCGATATAGGTGCGGTCGGCCAGCTCGGGGTCGGTCATGATGGTGGCCGGGTTCGAGTTAACTAGCACCACCTCGTAGCCCTCCTGCTTCAGAGCTTTGCAGGCCTGGGTGCCGGAGTAGTCAAACTCGGCCGACTGGCCGATGACAATCGGCCCGGAGCCGATCACCAGAATCTTCTGAATGTCATTTCTGCGTGGCATGTTCTTTGGTGATTCCTAGTCGTAATGTCCGGTAGTGTTCCTGCGAATCGCTTGATTAAACTTGCTTTTGCTCGTGAAGACCGAGGAGCAGTCGTCCGAGCAGGCCCCGGGGCCGGCGATCACATACAGAGTTGCGCTGTGCAGATACGTCAGCGCTTCCACGCCGACGATCACCTCCCGGCCGACCGTCGAATATCCCTTCTTGTTGACATGGAGCCAGTAGCGACCCGAAACGTGCTTGATCTCAAACTTTCCTGCGCGGTCCGTCTTTGTCGAGTACAAGACTTTGTCATCCTGATCGAGGGTTACGGCCGCATCCGGAATGGGATTGCCCTTGGCGTCGACGAAAACCCCGCGCAGGTGTGCGAGATGGTACGGCGCGGGAACCGCGATCTGTGCCTGCGCCACCGCAGCCATCACCAGAACCGATGCTGCGATCGCGAGGATGTTCCGAATGTTATTTTTGCGCAGCATCCTCTTGTTAAACCTTGGCCTTTGTGTCTTGAAAGGGCACGGCTTCAGCCGTGCCGCAAAGTGTTTCCACAGAATCTGCTGGCTTTAGCCACTGCGGGATGGGGTCCAACTTCCAGCCTGGATATGCGGACGAGAATCGATATTCTCGCGGCGCAACACACAGATGCCTCTTCACCGGGTTGAGATGAACATAATGAACGTGCCGGTCAAAATCATCCATATCGCGAATCCGGTGATCGGCAAAACCGCGCCGCCATATCTCGGCGCTCGGCCCAAGCTCTCGTTTCACCTGGTAGGAAAATCCGCCTTTGACGAGCTGGACGGCGCGTTCCAGTGAGGTATGAGGGGTTAGCAGAAGGTGGAAATGGTCGGGCATAAGAACAAACTCATGAAGCAGATAGGCGTCGCGGTGAACCAGCAGATTTTGAAAAAAGAGTCTGGCCCATGATTCGGTGCGAAACAAAGCGCGACGTTCCCAGGTGTCAGACGTTACGAAGTATGTCTGCCCGTTCTTGGTTGCGTGTTCGCGCGCTGGTTTCAAGATCATCCCTCAGGGGCTAAAGCCCAATCAATTTTGCGGCGATCCCTTGGCCCGACTGAAGTCGGGCCCTTTCAAGACCTTCTGCTCGCTTCAAAAAACAGCGGAGCCAAAAGCCCCGCTGCAGTGACATGCTCAATCTCCGGTTCGGCGCAAACGTCATCCCTTCCACTCCTCCATCATGTGGCGGAAGTCGCGGAACAAATAGTGGGAGTCATGAGGGCCGGGAGCGGCCTCGGGGTGGTACTGGACGCTGAAGAGCGGCAGCGTCTTGTGGCGCAGCCCTTCCAGCGTATTGTCATTCAGATCCACATGAGTCAACTCAACTTCGTTGGCATTGATCGACTCAGGATCGACAGCGAAGTTGTGGTTGTGGGCGGTGATTTCGACTTTACCCGTGACATTGTTGCGCACGGGGTGGTTGCCGCCGTGATGGCCGAACTTGAGTTTGTAGGTCTTGCCGCCCAGGGCCAGGCCGGTGAGCTGGTGGCCGAGGCAGATGCCGAAGACCGGCACGCGGCCCATCATCTGGCGGATGGCGCGGACGGCATAATCGACGGGTTCGGGGTCGCCGGGACCGTTCGACAGGAAGACGCCGTCGGGTTTGAGCGAAAGAACATCCTCGGCAGTCGTTTCGGCGGGAACTACCGTTACGCGGCAGTTTTCGCGGGTTAACATGCGCAGAATGTTTCGCTTGATGCCGAAATCATAAGCTACTACATGAAATTTCTGCTCTGTTGCGCTGACTGCTAATGGGTTGGGCAAGAGAGGATTGCCTGTCTGGCTGTTCTCGTCTGACGAATCAAAGCGGTAGCTTGACGTGGTGGAGACGACTCTGGCGAGGTCGGTGCCATCCATCTTGCGGATGCTCCGCGCCCTACGGATGAGCTCTTCCGGATCCGAGACCTTGGTGGAGATCACGCCACGCATGACTCCATGAGTCCGCAGATGGCGGACCAGGGCGCGGGTATCGATCTCGGCCAGAACCGGGACGGCATACCGCTCCATGTACTCGTCGGTGACCTGCTCAGATCGCCAGTTGGAGCTGATGGCCGAGAACTCGCGCACGATCAGGCCTTCGATAAAAGGCTTGGCTGCTTCGTTGTCAGCGCGGTTGGTACCGTAGTTGCCGATCTGAGGGTTGGTAAGGACTACGATCTGACCGGCATAGGAGGGATCGGTAGCGATCTCCTGGTAGCCGGTAAGTGATGTATTGAAAACGACTTCGCCCTGGCATTCGCCGGGTGCGCCATAGCCGCAGCCACGGAAGATGCGCCCGTCTTCGAGCGCGAGAATTGCCTGCATCGCCGCTCCGAGGAGTGGATTCAATCGATTTTAGCAGAGTTGAACGGTGGAATTCCGGCATGAAACGGAGTTACGGCGAATTGCACGATGAAAATAACGCCGGAATCGCGAATGAAATACTGAGTGGTCAATTATCAATTTATTTTCAAGCAATTCCAGGCACTATTTAAGGTTTTACCTAACTAAATGCCTTTTAACTCTCAGGAACGGAGTGACTAATGCACAACACCCGCGTCTTTGGCCGGCCAGTAGACGAAGACGGCTTTGCCGTAGATCAGATCCCGGGTGACGGGACCGAACTCTCTGGAATCAGAGGAGATCGAGCGATGATCGCCCATCATGAAATAGCTGTCGGGAGGAATGATCATCTCCGGCATGGAGCGGCTGTCGCGGTAGCGGGAAGGGACGTAGTCTTCACGGAGCGGCTTGCCGTTCAGCCACACCTGCCCCCGGTCGATGCGGAGACGGTCACCGGGCAGCGCAATGACGCGCTTGATGTAGCTTTTTTCCGGGTCGCGCGGATAACGGAAGACGACCACATCGCCCCGCTCGATGCTCGACACATGGTAGACGAACTTGTTGATAAAAAGGCGGTCGCGGTCTTCAAGCCGCGGCAACATGCTGGTTCCTTCAACGCGGACCGGCTGGTAAAGAAAGGTGATGATCAGAATGGAAGCAGCAGCCGAAATGAGAAGGTCGCGCGCCCAAAGTCCCAGGCTGCTTGCTTTGCTAACGGCAGGTGGAACACGGCGGGGCGGCGGCGGAGCAGGTGTCTGCGGAGACGAGGGGGGCGAAAAATACTGGGGGTGATCGGAAGAGGTTTGCATTGCCGCCTTGACGTGGTGGTGAGATCGATCCGAATAAATCGAGAAAATTCGCAGTCTTTTGAAAAAGAATGCCGTAGAATGTGACGTACCCCAACTATTTTCGCTGCATTCCACGCGTCTTTTTGCAAGCCGCTACGGAAAACCCGAACCAAGTATAGATGAAGAGCAGACGAAATAGTCTCTCTCGTTGAGAAGTGCGCGCAAATGTTGCGCGACGTGTGCGGAGCACTTGGGCCCCCACCCATTTTCCACACAGCAAAACCAAGGGAACCCTTGCCAGTAATGCCTCTTTCGAAGGATTGTTGCTGGTCTGAGGCGATGGTCCAATGTCATTGAATCCGGTGGAAAGCGAGGTCGCGGTTCAGGCCGCAGGCACAACTTATGTCCACTTACCATCAGTACTCTGAAATTGTAGCCGCTTACGGAAACAGGCTTCCCCCTCCGCAACCACAGACGCCCCGTTTGACGTTGCCGCTGGTGTATGCCGCGATCGGCTTGGTGCTAGGAACGTTCACCGGAACTGCGGCCGCCGTAATCAGCCTGCAGCCGGGGATGGACAACGTTACGAGCCATCTGAGTCTTGCCAGCTTGCGGGAAACGGGATTCAGAATTCATCCAATTGCCAATGCCGGTCAGCCGCCGGTGATCGAGAACCACGCCAACAATCAGATTGCACCAGCCACGCAGCCAGCCGCCCTGCAGAATCATGTTGCAACCGAGGCGGCAGCGACAGCACAGACCCCGACCGTACAGGATCACGCTTCAGCTGCCAGCCCTGTGGCGCACCTGGAGAAGCCGTCTCCGATCCCGAGCCATACGCAGAGCCAGATGATGCACGCGCTGCCGGGTGTCGTTCCGACGCCTAAGCCGGTGGTCAAGCTTGCCACGGCGGTCCCGGTTCCGGTTGTTGCCCCGCTGAAGGACGTTGCCACCACGGTTGCTTCTGCGGATCAGGTGCAGACTGCAGCGCCGACGGTTCACCAGTCGGCGGCTACGGCGAAACTTGCGGCCGTTCCTGCGCAGCCGGTGATCGCGCAGACGCCAACTCCGGACGCGACGCCGGTGCCGCCAGCCACCGCCATGCCCACGCCTTTGGGTTTGGATGGCGGACTGAAGGTGCAGTTCTTCTATAGCGAAGGAGACGCCACGGTAGTTAGCTACAACGCCGACAGCGATACAGTCCAAACCGACGACGGACGCACTTTCGTGATCGGTACGACCGTGAGCGTGAGCAGTGCGACTTCGTGGGATGACTATCGTGCCAACGTCCACTACCGGTGCGACCAGAATGGACACTGCACCCTTACACGGACGGGCGTGATCGCCCTGAACGCACGACTGATTTAGAGCGGGTTCCGGTGCGGCGTCACGCCGGGAGGCAAAGGGAAACCGGCGGTTGCTACTGCTGGCAACCGAGGCCTTCGGGGGGACACAGGACCTGTGCGTGACCGGGCTTGGGGATGGGTTTGGGCTGGGTGGAGGCAGGGACCAAAGTTACGGGAGTGCCGGGTGAGCCGGCAGGGGTCAGGTTCGCTTCCTGCAGGAGCAACGGACGCTGGATGACCATCTCGACCTGGGTCCCGCTGGGAATATCGACGTCGGCACCGCGCGTGAAGAGCGAAACCAGCCCCACGGTAGCGAGCCCGGCACCCAGGCCGGCCAGACCGCCTTCAATGGGATGACCGCTGGCGGCGCCTCCGATGGTGCCAACGCCTGCACCGGCGGGAATGGCTATCTTAGCGGTTTCGGCAGCGTCGTGGCCTTTGTCGCTGTCCTGTTCGATGGTGCCTTCCTGGTCATCCTTCACGGATTGTTTTTTGGCTCCCGGCAGTCCGTCGACGACACCCGGGATCTCAACGACCGTGCCATTGGGAAAGATCATGGAGGTGAAGTGCATGTCGAGCTGTGCTTTACCCTTCACCCGGCCGGCGCGCTGGACGCGATCGACTACGCCCTGCACGTAGACGCCGACGGGAATCATGACCCGGCTGCCCACGACGACGGGAAAGGTGGAGGTGAGGTAGACGCCGTCACCCGGTTTGGCGCTTTTGGTGTTGATGGCGCTGTTGAGCTGGAGCAGGACTTTGGTTCCGGGGGGAACGGTGTAGGTTTTCGGAGCGGCTGGGGCGTCCTGGACGGGCGTTGCCGCTGCGGGCGCCGCGGGCGCGGGTTGTGCGGGCGCCTGGGCGAAAACGGATCCCGCAGCCAAACCGCTCAACAGGGTTGCCGGCAACAGCCGATGCAGCAGACGCATACCATCCTCCTGCTCTTCGTCTTGGAATAGACGACGAATTCCGAGACAAGGATAGCCTGAACGGCGCGCGGTGGGTGAAAAATGCAGAGCATCCGAGGCGGCGCGGTCCGGTCCGCGGTAGGATGCGGAAAGGATGGCGTTCGAAGATATCGCTTCTCGATCAGTTTCCATCGGCAGCCGCAGCCGGTTTGCGGCGGCGTATCGGGTGCTCGAAGACGCGATCCGGGTGCGGGCGTTTCCGGGGTGCGCTTTCGGGGTGCTGGCGGACGATGAGGTGTTGATCGAGGATGCGCTGGGGCGGTTTACCTATGAGGACGATGCGCGGCTGGTGACACCAGAGACGGTGTACGACCTGGCCAGCGTGACCAAGGTGATGGCAACGACTGCGGCGGCGATGCTGCTTTACCAGCGCGGACAACTTGATGTGGATGTGCCATTGGGTGAGCTTCTGCCGGGGTTCACAGCGGGACGCGCGGCAGACGATCCAGCGCGGCGGGTGACGCTGCGACACTTGCTGGCACATAACTCCGGGCTGCCGGGATACGTGAAGTTCTTCGAAACGGCTTCCACGCCAGAGGTGCTTCTACAGGCTTGCGTGGAGTTGAAGCTGGAGGCTGAGCCGGGCACGCGAGCCGAGTACTCCGATCCTGGTTTCATTTTGCTGGGCAAGGCTCTGGAAGTACTGATGCGGGAGAGCCTGCCTGCGTGGACCCGGCGCGAGATCTTTGAACCGCTGGCGCTGAGGGCAACCGAGTTTTCTCCGGCGGAAGACAAGCGTTCGGCAATTCCACCAACAGAGGTGGACACGACGCTGCGGCATCGGCGGATTCAGGGTGAGGTGCAGGATGAAAATGCGTGGGTGATGAACGGAGCGGCGGGTCACGCCGGGCTTTTTTCCAATGTCCCGGACGTGCTGCGTTTCTCGCAAGATATCCTTCGCGTGTACGGGAGTCCGGAACCAAAGCGGCTGTGCCTTTTCGAGCAGGCGACAGTCGAATGGTTTACGCAGAGGCAAGAGCCTGCAGGCAGTTCGCGGGCGCTGGGGTGGGACACGCCATCGGAAAAGTCATCTTCCGGAAGGCATTTTTCATCTCATTCGATTGGGCACCTGGGATACAGCGGATGCTCGTTATGGATCGACCTGGATGCGCGGATCGCGGTACCGCTGCTGACCAACCGGACCTGGCCGGACCGGAGGAGTCAGCTGATTCGCGATGTGAGACCGGCTTTTTATAATGCTATCCGCGAAGCACTCTAAAGGGTAATGCACGAAGGTTTTAATAGCAGGTTCGGGCCATGAGAAATATGCCAGGGGTTGCGCAATTTCGGGCTACAATGAAAGACTGGGGACCGACGCGATGCTCACTAGCACGATGACTCCAGAGGCTGTGGGTAGCCATAGAAATGGCACCGGGAACGACCAAGCTTCTCTACTCGAACATCTCATCACAGAGAGCCCAAACGAGGCGTCCCAAGGCCTCGATATCAAATCCGCTCTCGAAATTGCCCGCATCATCAACCATGAAGACGCCAAAGTTGCGGGAGCGGTAAAAAGGGCGATTCCAGAGATCGCGCAAGTGATTGACGAGGTAGCGCGATGTCTGCGCGACGGCGGCCGGTTGATTTACGTCGGCGCGGGATCGAGCGGACGGATTGCGGCGCTTGACTCTTCGGAGTGTCCGCCGACATATTCCACGGCGCCCGGCCAGGTGCAGTACATCATGGCGGGTGGACCGAAAGCACTGGCCTCGGCCGTTGAGGTGAATGAGGATTCTGAAGAGCTGGGCCAACGCGACATCGCCCGCCGGCGGCCTACCCGCAAAGACATTGTGATTGGCGTTTCGGCTTCGGGCCGCACTCCGTATGTGGTGGCGGCTGTGGCGTACGCGCGAGCGCGCGGCGCTCATACCGCAGCAGTGACATGCAACCACGGTACGCCGATCGAGGGCGCGGCCGAAGTCACCATCGTGGCCGAGGTAGGACCCGAGGTAATTTCGGGCTCTACGCGCATGAAGGCCGGCTCGGCACAGAAGATGGTGCTGAACATGATCACCACGGGCGCGATGACGCGGCTGGGCTATGTGTACGAGAATCTGATGGTGAACGTGCACATGCAGAACTCGAAGCTGGTGGAGCGCGGCATTCGCATCCTGATGAGCGCGTGCAACATCGATCGTGAGACCGCAGTGCAGACGATCAAGAGCGCGGGGCGGAGCGTGCCAGTGGCGCTGGTGATGCTGAAGGCGAAGGTGGACAAGCCGGAGGCAGTGCGGCGGCTGGCGAAGTCCGACGGCAATGTGCGGCTGGCGATTGAGGATAATGTGCTGGAACTGTAGAGGGAAGAACGACCGCAAGTGTATAACGGGGCAGGCCAAACGAGCGCTTGCCCCGTTTTTCTTTTACTGCGCCTGCGGCTGCTGCTGGCGCTGGGCGCGGCGATTCTGGAGCATCTGCTCGAACTGCTGCTTCTGCGAGTCGGTGAGCAGCGCCTCAATCTTGTTGCGGCTATCCTGCTGGATGCTGTGGAGTTTCGCGCGGCGGTCCCGGGGTGTCAGGGTGGCGTCGGAACGCACGCCGGCAACCTGCTGCTGGCGATCGGCGATGATCGGCTCGATTTGCGCGACCTGGTCCTGGGTGAGCCCGAGCTGCTTACCGAGACGGTGCGCGGCGCGGTTGGGATCCGGGGCATGCCGTTCCTGCTGCGTCGCAGGCGCGCTCTCGGTGGTTAAGGGGGATGCCTGTGTGCCCTGTTGAACAGGGTCGGTCTGATTCTGGCTGGGGGCTTGCGCGATCGCGAGGCCTGCGGACAGGATCAATCCAAACGCGATCGACAGATGTGAGTTGCGCATAATTCTCCTTGTACCGGATCGGAATTCTTCCTCCGGTTCCGATTACCGGGTACAGACACCCGGCTGCGGGAGAAAGTTGCGGCCACCAAGCCAGGCGAATAGGTGGTAGGGCGCGAAGTCTAGTAGACTCAACGGCAGAATGTTCGATTTTCGCTGCATGAATCCCCTTCGTTCTTTTCTATCCAGAGTTGTGGCGCCGACGCTGACAGCCGCCGCTATCGCTTCCCTTTCTTCCTTGTCGTTGGCCCAGGGAACGCACCTGTGGACGCAGTCTCAGCTCGAGGAGTTTGAAAAGGGCACACCCCAGGGTGTGGCGCTCACGAGCGACGGCCATCTGCGCGAAGGGCCGGGACTGAAAGAAGTGCTGACGACGCCTTCGACGTTCGTGTGGTCAGTGGCTGCGGGCAAGGATGGCACGGCTTATCTGGGAACCGGCTCGCCGGCGGCAGTGCTGCGCGTGGGTGCGGACGGCAAGCCGTTCACATTGCTCGACACCAAGGATGTGAGCGTGCAGGCGGTGCGACTCGGGCCGGATGGCTCGCTGTACGCAGCGACTTTGCCCAGCGGGAAGGTGTACAAGCTGAACCCAGGTGCGGATGCGAAGCAGGACGAAACGAACGCGACGGTGGTGTTCGATGCAGCGAGGTTCGACGCGGCCGACGGCAAAACAAGCAGCGACAAGACCAGCGCGAGGTCTCACTATATCTGGGACCTCACGTTCGATCCGGCGGGGAGACTCTACATTGCCACCGGCGATCCGGGAGCGGTGTACCGCGTGGATACGAGCAAGCCCGGCGTGCTGCCGGAGCTGTTTTTCAAGAGCGACGAAGCGCATATCCGCGCGCTGGCGTGGGATGCGAAGGGCAACCTGATTGCGGGATCGGATGGCTCGGGGCTGGTGTACCGGATCGACGCGCACGGCAAAGCGTATGTGCTGTTTGAAGCGCCACGACGAGAGATTACCGCGGTTGCCGTGGGCGCAAACGGGACCATCTACGCGGCCAGCGTGGGCGACAAGACGCATAACGCCCTGCCTCCGCTGCCTGTGCAGGGGACAGCGACGATCACGATCACGGTGGTCCAGCCGGGCTCAGTGCAGCAGGCGGCGAACGCGAGCACGTCAGTTCCCGAGGGGACGGAGATCTACGCGTTGACCGAGGGACAGGCACCGCGAAAGTTGTGGGCATCGAAGGATGAGATCGTGTATGCGCTTGCCGCGCGACCGGATGGATTGGTGGCGCTGACCGGAAATCAGGGGCGGATCTTTCGCATTCAGGATGACGGGGACTTTGCGGATATCGGGCACCTCGAGGCACAGCAGGGATTGAGCCTGGCGGCACGCGGTTCGGATTTTCTGATCGGAACGGGCAACACGGGAAAGCTGTTCCTGCTGGGCGCGGCGGAACAGCACGAGTATGCGAGCGATGTTCTGGACTGCGGAGCGCTAGCGCGGTTTGGGCGCGTGGAGGTTGAGCCGGTCTCAGCGGATTACGAGATTCTGACGCGGTCGGGTAACGTGGAACAGCCGGTGCGGGGATGGAGTGACTGGGAGCCGCTGAAAGATGGATCGGTGGCCTCGCCGGCAGGTCGGTTTCTGCAGTGGAAGGCGGTTTTGCACCCGGGCGGCACGGTGGGCAGCGTGGGCGTGAACTATCTGCCGGTAAATGCGGCGCCGGTGGTGGACGAGATTGTGGTGGTGCCGGGAGCGCGGCTGAATGCGCAGAGTACCGCAGCAAGTCAGCCGCAGACGGTGAACATTTCCCTGCCCTCCGCCACGCAGGGCGGTGTGAGTTTTGATTCGAGCAACAGCACGCCGCTGCAGGCGACGAAGGATCGTACTGCAATTACGGTGCGCTGGGGCGCGCACGACGACAATGGGGACGACCTGACCTATTCACTGTATCTGCGCGGCGATGGCGAAACGACGTGGCGGCTGCTCAAGGACAAGATTACGGATAAGGCCTACAGCTTTGACGCTGCACTGGTTCCCGACGGCGGGTACGAGATAAAAGTGGTGGCTTCCGACGCGCCCTCCCACACGCCGGGTGACGCGCTGACAGGCGAGAAGATCAGCGACCGGTTCGTGGTGGATACGACTCCACCGGAGATCGAGGGGTTGAAGGCAAATCTCGAGGCTCAGGCATGCGGGCATACGAATTGCCCACAGCAGGTTCGCGTCAGATTCGATGCCGTGGATGCGACTTCACCGATTGCGCATGCGGAGTATTCGCTCGATGCTGGACAGTGGCAGTACATCGAGCCGGTGGGTAAGATCTCCGACTCAAAGACCGAACGCTATGACGTCGCGATTCCGCTGGCGGGGGATGAAAATGCCGGCGAGCATCTCATCACGGTGCGTGCGTATGACCGGTATGACAATGTGGGCGTAGCGAAGACGGTGGTTCCGGCGAAGTAGATGCGATTCGAGCTGTATGTAGCGGCACGGTATCTCAAGGCCAAACGGCGGCAGGCCGTGGTGGGCGTGGTGACGGCGATCTCGATTGCCGGCGTGACAGCAGGCGTGGCGGCGCTGATCATTGCACTGGCGATCACCAACGGGATGCGGCGCGACCTGCAGGACAGGCTGGTGGACTCGAGCGCGCATATTGAACTGATGGCGTCGAACGGGATGGGAATCCGAGACTGGCGGCCGCTACTGGAGCGTGTGAGCAAAGTGCCACATGTGGTTGCGGTTTCACCAGGTTTGTGGGAGCAGGTGCTGGTATCGCGCGGCCCGCGCGATGGCGGCGCGCTGATTCTTGGGACGCTTCCAGACGCTGAGATGAAAGTGAGTCACGTGCTGGATAAGGCCACGCCGGGCGCGGTGCAGGCGCTTGAGCCAGCCGTGGAACCGCAGCCGGGAGCGCAAGGCGAACTGCCACCAATTGTGCTGGGCAGCGACCTGGCACAAACGATCGGAGCCGGCATTGGCGACTCCGTGCTGCTGATCAGCCCGCAGGGCGAGTTGACACCGCTGGGCATGGTTCCCAAGTACGTGCACTTCCGACTGGCGGGCACGTATCACACCGGCTTTTACCAATACGATTCGGAGATGGGATTTCTGCGGCTCGTGGATGCGCAGCGGCTTTTCGACGAGCCGGATTTGCTTTCTGTGATCGGGTTCCGTGTGGATGATCCGAACCGCGCGCCCGAGATTGCAAAAGACATCGAGCGGGTTGCCGGCAAGGGCTACATGACGACCAACTGGACGGAGCAGAACCGCGAACTGTTCCACGCGCTCAAGCTCGAGCAGGCGGTGACGTTTATTGTGATCGGGCTGATCGTGATTGTGGCTGCGCTGAATATCTTGATCGCGCTCACGATGATGGTGATGGAGAAGACGCGCGACATCGCGGTGATGATGAGCTTCGGCGTCGATCCGGGCCAGGTGCGGCGGATCTTCATGCTGCAGGGCTTTTTGATCAGCGTGATCGGCACTGCTCTGGGGCTGGCGCTGGGTTACTTTGCCTCCTGGGCCGGCGGGCATTACCACATTCCGCTTTCGCCGGATGTCTATTCCATTGACACCCTCCCCTTTGCGCCTCGCATCCTAGATGGGGTCATCGTGTCGGCGGTTTCGATTGGGGTTTCGCTGCTGGCAACGCTTTACCCGTCATCCTCTGCGGCCGCGGTGCTGCCGGCGGAAGCGCTGCGGTACGAATAGCGAGGTGCCTGCGTGGGCATCGAAGTTTCCATACCCGGCGTTGAGAAAGCCGCGCCATCCGGCGCGAAAGATTCCGCGCTTGGCGTGCGGTTGTGGTTGCTGCTTCTGGCCACGGGGGCGGGTGCAGGGCTGACCAGCGGCCTGCTGATGAAGCTGCTGCGGCTGGTGCAACATCTCTCGTTTCACTATCAACAAGGGAGTTTTTTGAGCGGCGTCGAGGGCGTCTCGGGCTTGTACCGTGTGCTGGTCTTGATGGGTGCAGGAATTCTGGCCGGTGTGGTTCTGCTGGCCGTGCGGCATATTCCCGATCATTCGGGGCCGGGGTTGAACGAGGCTATCCGGCATCATGCAGGGGACCTGCCGGAGCGGTCGATGACGGTGCGGGCAATTCTCTCGATCGTGGTAGTGGGCATGGGCGCAGCAATTGGACGCGAGGCTGCATTAAAAGAAGCCGGTGGCCTCGTGGCCAAGAAATTTGCGGACTGGAGCCGACTGGAGCCGGAAGAGCGGAGGCTGCTGGTGGCCTGCGGAGTGGGTGCCGGCATGGCCGCAGCCTACAACGTGCCACTGGGCGGCGCGCTGTTTACGCTCGAGGTTTTGCTCGAGACGGTTTCGGTGGAGACGGCGCTTGCCGCGTTCGTGACTTGTTTTCTGGCGACAGCGGTGTCGTGGTGGGCGCTTCCGAACCAGCCGTCGTATCAGGTTCCGGTGTTGCGTCTGACAGGCGGATTGATGCTGTGGGCCGTGCTGGCCGGGCCGGTTCTGGGTCTGGCCAGCGTATGGTTTGTGCGCGGGATTTACTGGGGCAAGGAGCATAAGCCACAGGGATGGAAAGTAGTTGCCCTGCCGGTGATGATCTTTATCCTGCTCGGGCTGGCGGCGATTCCCTTTCCGCAATTGCTGGGCAATGGCAGAAGCGTGGTGCAGGAGGCCTTCGACGTGCGGATGGGCACAGGTCTGTTGTGCTGGCTGCTGGTTTTACGGCCGCTGGCAACGATGCTCGTGCTTCGTGCAGGTGTGCCGGGAGGGTTATTTACGCCCACCATGACCTTTGGCGCCCTGGTGGGTGCGGTGCTGGGACAGCCGTGGAGTTATCTTGCCACGACAACCGACAAGCGCGGCTACATCCTGCTGGGGTCGGGCGCGGTGCTGGCAGCCGCAACGCAGGCACCGATTTCGTCGGTGGTGTTTATCCTGGAATTGACTGGACACGCAAGCCCGCTGGTGGTGCCGCTGCTGATTACGGTTGCCGGTGCGATGCTGACCTTCCGGCGCTTTGAGACGAGGAGCACGTATTAAGCAAACCTAAAATGCACCTAGGTTTACTGCGGCGTGATGATGCCACCGAGGGCATGCCGCCGTGGCAGGACGAGGCCGCGGTGGTCGACCTCCGGCGGCGCGACGCCCGGTGGCTCGGGAACGTGATTTTGCCGCTCGGTCAGTGCGCCGCCGCATGCGGGGCACCAGTCGGCTTTTGTCGTCTCGGCCAGAACGGCGTGGCATTGGGTACAGATTCGCTCCATGACGACAGAGTAATAGATGAGGTGGCGATGCGTTGGCGCGCAAGGGCTCGATTGCCGATAGACTTAGGGTATGCATCCACCCATCCGGCTGGTGGCGATCGACATGGACGGTACGCTGCTGCCGACTCTTTCTACTGAAGTGAGCAAGCGCAATACGCGAGCTCTGCGGGCAGCACAGGAAGCCGGGGTTACCGTGGCGATCGCGACCGGGCGACGAGCAGCTTACACGGCGCCTCTGCTGGAAGGATTGGGGTTGCGAGCGGAGACGCCCCTGATCACGTCAAATGGAGCAGTGACCAGGACGCTCGGCGGAGAGACGCTCGACCGGTGCCACTTACCTGCCGACGCGGCGCGCGGTTTGTGCGGATTGCTGCGACCCTTCGGCTGCCTGGTGTTTACCTTTGACCGGCCGGGGCGCGGCGAACTGGTGCTCGAAGACCTGGAGCAGGCGCATGGACGCATTGCGCTGTGGGTTGAGGCGAACCGGAACGCGATCGAGGTGGTAAAGCCAGTAGAAGGTGCGTTTGCGAATGGCGACGATCCGATTCAGGGGATGGTGGCCGGAACGGTGGCCGGGATGCGCGACGCGGAGGCGGCGTTGAAAACCAGCAAATGGGCCGGAGAATGCGAGTCGGTGAGGACGGAGTATCCCGCGCGGGACCTGGCGATTCTGGATCTGTTGCCTCCGGGCGTACACAAGGGCTGGGCGTTGGGGCGGCTTGCCGCGCGGCTCGGCGTAGATCGCAGAGAGACGATGGCAAT
>JASHVE010000050.1 GCA_030039675.1 Acidobacteriaceae bacterium
CTTGCCTCGCGAGCGTCAGGGCCTCGTCGATTCCGCCGGTAAGAAAGTAGAAGGTGGTACCACCTTCCATCACCAGAGGCTCACGCTCGTAGTGCGTCAGAACAAACGTTGGCGCATGGTACGGTGGATTGTCGCCCCACCAGCCCCTCCATGAGTTGTCCAGCCACGGGCCGCGCTCAGGACCGAACATGTTGCGACCGAGGATAAAGGCGCCAGTGTTCTCCATCGCCCGCCGGGCGAATTCATCATCTATATCACCAATAGATCCGCCGGCTCGCCCGTGCATTGAGCAGAAGGTTTTGGTGTGAAAGAACCACTGAAAGATCTCGGTTCCTCGCTTACCAAGTGGATCACTTACACTCTGTTCGATCCCGGCGCTGAAACCGTCCAATGAAACACTGAATCCCGCGACGCGAGCTTTTGGCATCTGTTCTCTTCCCTCCTGGATTTCTGTGCTGACTCTTTCCCGTTTCAGCGCAATGCTGCCTGCTTCGTGTGCTCCGTTATCGCTCGGTGCTCCTTCGCCGTCGCTCTTTGCTCTCCCGAATCATTTCGTTTAAATCCGCGGCTGGACGTATCTCGAACGGCCCATACTTCACTCCAGGATGTTGGGAAATGAGCTGGACTGCGTGATTCATGTCTCGCGCCTCAAGTACCAGAATGCCGCCGAGCTGCTCCTTGGTTTCTGCATAGGGACCGTCGGTCGTCGCGACTTTGCCGTTCCTCCAATACAAGGTCAACGCAGTTTCGGGAGGCTGAAGAGCTTCGCCAGCAGCAAAGTGCCCGTTAGCGCGCAGATGGTCATCGTACTCAAAGCATTCGTCGAGCATTGCGTGTTGCTCGTCCTCAGTCATGCCTGCGAATTTTCCCGGCTCAATGTATCCCAAACAGATGTACTTCATACATTTCTCCTCACTTCCTGTGATCCAGAGCGCTCGTAGCTCATCGTTCTGCTACCAGATAGTCGTCCAAGAGGGCGAAAATCGACAGTCACTCCATTTTTTATTTCAACTGCCGAATCTGCTCTTGCAGGAATTTCCGTTCCGGCTCCTGTTGGGTCAGTGCCAGAGCTTTCTCATATGAGGACCGGGCCTCGGCTGTCCTACCGAGCCTACGGCACATGTCTGCACGCGCTGAATGCGCGAGATAATAATCAGCCAATTCGCCGTGCGCCAGGACCGTGTCGATGAGCGCCAAACCGACATCTGGACCATCGCGCATTGCAATGGCTACGGCACGATTCAGCTCAATAACCGGCGAAGATTGAATTCGTACCAGCCGGTTATAAAGCGCAACAATCTGCCGCCAGTCGGTTATGGCGGCAGATTCCGCTTCAGCGTGAACGGCCGCAATCGCAGCCTGCAGTGTGTATGAGCCGAAGCGGTGGGATTTCAGGGCTTTTTCCACCAATGCCACGCCCTCCGCGATCTTCTCCCGGTTCCAGAGTGAGCGATCCTGGTTCTCGAGCAGCACCAGCTCGCCGGCCGGCGAGGTTCTCGCGGCCTGCCGGGAGTCCTGAAGCAGCATGAGAGAAAGCAGACCGAGGACCTCCGGCTCCGGCAGGAGTTCACTCAATAACCGGCCCAGTCGAATCGCCTCGCCGGTCAGTTCGGCCCGCGTTACCTCCGCTCCCGCCGCTGCCGAATAACCCTCGTTGAAGACGAGATAGATAACCTGAAGTACCGCGTCCAACCGCTCTGGCAACTCCTGCGACGAGGGTACTTCGTACCGAATCGGTGTGTCTCGAATCTTTGCCTTTGCGCGCACGATGCGCTGCGCCAGCGTACGCGGAGTGATGAGGAAGGCCTTCGCAATCTCCTCGGTCGTCAGCCCGCAGACCTCACGCAAGGTGAGGGCAACGCGCGCTTCCGGCGGTAGAGTTGGATGACAGCATGTAAAAACCAGGCGCAGCCGGTCATCCTCGACGCTGTCCTCTTCATTGGATCTTTCCGGTGAATTCCATTGTGCTTCGATATGCCGTGCAAGCTCATCTTGAGACGCATTTAATCGCGCCCGTCGACGCAGACTATCAATGGCTTTGAACCGGGCCGTTGAAATCAGCCATGGCGGGGGATTATCGGGCACGCCACTCCCAGGCCACAGGCTCAGCGCAGCCGCAAAGGCCTCATGCATCGCCTCCTCGGCGAGATCAAAATCACCAAGCAAGCGGATCAGAGTCGCCAGGATCCGTCCCGAATCCGCACGATAAAGAGAATCGAGCAACTCGCGTATCTGCTCGGTAGAACGCTCGGACATGACGACGACTCTAGCAAACCGGTCATCCCGAATCAATTTGACAAACGTTGCTGCTATCGACTCATTGTGAATAGTCTCTCGGGGCGCACTGGCCAGCGATTCGAGCGGACGACGCATCCGGAAAGAGGCTGCGTTGGTGTGCATGCGTGCTGCCAATGTGGACCCTCCGAGATATGTCTTTCCTTCCAACATCTCGCCTGCCCTTCGCTCCGTGCGGTCTTGCTTGCCATCGGCATGTTCCCGCCAGCGCCGCTGGAACCTAAGACCCAGCACTACCAGAATGCGGCCTGGTCCGCCAGTGCTCAGCGTTGGATGCGACGACGCTCACAACGCTCTCCAAAAGGCACAGCAGAGTCGAGCAGGGTGGGCGCAAATCTTCGCGGAAAGACCATACTTTTGTAGTGTGATGCGATCTTCTCCCGCCGGTTCAGCGGATCTTCCAAGTCACTTTGGGAAAAGCAATTCAAAGTGGAACCGCCCCTTCATTCGCCTGTGACGAACGTCACGGATCGTGCGCTGCGTAATGCGTAATCTTTTGGCCAGGAAGTGATGCTTCGCACAGAACGCAGCATCCGCAACAGGTGATTCAGATGCAGTCCAGGCAATCGGCAGGTGGATTCCCTTGGTACTGCAGCAGAACACTGGCGCAATCGTTCTGGGGAAGCTGCAGAGAGCGCAATCAAGGCGGACTTATGGAAAGACTTTGGCCTCGAACGGGATTACAGATGGATATGGCTCCAGGATTCCGGCTGGGACTGCGAGCCTGTTGTATGTGGATGCTTGGCGCAGGACTGCTGTGCGCCTCCGCGTTGGCCGCTCCGCCATCTGGAGCAAACGGCGCCAACGTGCCCGCGAAAGGGGCGGTGCACGCCGAATACGTGGGCGCCGATGTCTGCGCCTCCTGCCATGAAGCGGAGTCGAAAGGTTTTGCGACGAATCCGCATTCCAAGATCGCCCTGATGCACGAGAACAAGGGCGTGACATGCGAGAACTGCCACGGGCCGGGCAGTGAGCACGTGGCCGGCGGGGGTGACGTAACCAAGATCTTCAATCCCGGAAAAGGCTCAGCGAAGCAGGTGGATGCGACGTGCCTTACCTGTCATGCGGGCGCACATCCGGACTTCGAGCGCTCGCCGCATGCCAAGGCCGGTGTGGGTTGCACCACCTGTCACAGCGTCCACAAGAGCGAAGACAAGGCAGAGCTGCTCAAGGCGTCGCAGCCTACGCTCTGCTTCCAGTGCCATACCGACACCAAGGCGGCGTTCAACATGCCGTTCCACCACCAGGTAAATGAAGGCCTGATCAAGTGCAGTGACTGCCACGACGTGCACGGCACATTCGAAAAGAGCAACCTGCGCTCGAGGAACGATTCGAATCTGGTCTGCACCAAGTGTCACACAGAGGTTCGCGGGCCTTTCGTGTATGAGCACACCCCGGTCAAGGCCGAAGGATGCATGGGGTGCCACAATCCGCACGGTTCGCAGAACGCCCGGATGCTGAATATGCCGACCATCAACACGCTGTGCAACCAGTGCCACAGTCCGGTTGCCGCAGCGACGGTTCACGGTGTGGGAGCGGGGTCGTCAGAGTTGACGCCGTGCACCAACTGCCACACCTACATTCACGGTTCGAACATCAACGTGGCGTTTTTGAGGTAGAGGTTATGGAGCTGGGTCTATTAGGACCAGCTCCGAGACAGGAATTCGAACAAGAGTGCAAGTTTTCGTGTAGACGCGTTTGGGGAGCGGGGCTTGGTATGAGAAAGATAGGCTGCTTTCTTCCTTTTTTGAATCAATGGCGCTCGGCCACAACCATCCATTCGACTGTCGGATGTTTTGCGGTAGCGATCTTCATCATGGCGGCATGCATCACATACGGCCAGAATGCGACGTCCGCATCGCGGGCGCCCGAGACACAGATGAGCGTGCCGGATGGATATTCGATTCATCAGGCCGTCGATGTCGGCGGTCGCCTCGACTCAATTACGGGCAGCGGAGCCATGTATGACTCGCTGTTGAATCAGCACACCGGACCGCGCGTGCCGGCTGAGAGCTTTGAGCTGCATGCGCTCCCAGGCAAGAAGAACACTCTGGTCGACGACCTGAGAGCCTTCGGCAGCGGCTTCGGCGGCGATCCGATTAACGTTGCCAAATTCGACTTCTCGAAAAACAAGGCGTACGAGTTTTCGGCGCTGTTCCGCCGCGACCGCAAGTATTTCGACTACGACCTGCTGGGTAACCCGAATATCCCGAGCGGACAGTCGATACCTATCGGACCCTCCAATGCGCGAACTGGATCGTTTGCATGGCCGCAGACCCTCCAATCGCCTTTTCTGTTCAACACGGTGCGCCGCATGACCGACATCAGCCTGACTGTGCTGCCGCTCTCTACCTGGACGTTCCATGTAGCGTACTCGAAGAGCGTGATGGAAGGGCCGAGCTACAGTCCGAGCGGCTACCAGTTTGCAAAGTACAACGCGGTGCTTGCGGAGTATCAGCGCAACAGCACGGACGACTTCACGGGCGCGCTCGATTGGAAGCCGGTGCAAGGCACGAAGTTCACTTACGAAGAACAGATTACGCACTACAAGGGAGATTCGTACTTTACCGTGAATCCAAGCGCCTTGACCCTGCAAGAAGCCGACGGAACGAGGGTGGCTATCAACGACTTCGACAGCCTCACTCCCTACGGCATCAGCGCCTGCAACACGGGCAGCATGGGGAGTGCCTACACCAGCTCCACTACGTACACCCTGCTTACGGCGTCCGCCGGCGGGGGCCTGCCAATCATCAATCCGGCATGCGCCGTGGTGACCAATTACCTGCGCTCGCAGCCGACGCGCGTCCTGTTCCCGACAGAAGTCCTGCGCCTGCAGAGCACAAGCGTCAAGAACATCTCGATGAGCGGCAACGTCCGTTATACGCAAGCGAACATGACCTTGCCCAACTACTACGACAGCTACCAGGGGCTGAACGGAGCGACGCGCTCTCTGACGTATGTAGCCAATGCGAAAGCGAAGCGCGAGGTACTGGCCGCCGACTATGGGATCGTCTGGCAGACGACGGACCGATTCAGCCTGGCCGACCAGATCGACTTCTCGACGTTTCATCAACCGGGAACGATCCTCTTCACCAACGGCACCACGCTGGCAACGCCCGGGAATCCGAATGAAACCATCAACTACCCGACATTGACTACGACGAGTGCTGCTGCCGGCGCATCCACGTTTGAAGGGAGCCCAAACATCGGAACGCCGGCAGCCGGATTTACCGGCCAGTTGTATGTGACCAACAACTTTACAGTCAGCTGGGACGCCACCTCCCGCGCGACGTTCTCCCTGACGTATCGCTACCAGAACCACGTCGTTGCCGAAGGCAATCCACATAACGTTCCATTGCCCGTGGGCGCGGTGATCGGGGGCACAGTCACGATCAACGAAAATGCCGGAGTTCTGACGATCACGACACGTCCTGCGAACAACTGGGATCTGAATGGCTCGGTTGAGATAGGTTATGACGACAACGCACTCACGCCTGTCTCTCCGCGGCAGCTCAAACACTACCGCGTACACACGATTTACAGACCCAGGCCGTGGGCGACTATCTCCGGTGCCTACAACGATCTCGAGAGGCACAACAACACGAACAATAATCAAAGCGCCGTCGCGGCCGGCGATGACCCGTACGAGGGCCCACTCGATCACGTCGATCACACGCGGATTGCCAGCGTGAGTGCGGCGTTATATCCGAACGAGCACTATGGGTTCGACATGAGCTATATCTACAGCGATGTCTACATGGCGAGCAACATCTGCTTCGACAACGGCAATCAGAACCCGAGCACAACGTCGGGCACTTTTCCCGGCGCCGCCACGCTCACCAGTTCCGGCGCGCCGAATGTCTGCCCCGGCGTGTTCACGAGGGGTTCGACTACGCAGCTCGCGGACTGGTTTGGCAGAGACTTCATGGATGCTCCGACACAGTTTGGGTCCGCGTCCATCTCGATCTCACCCGTCGACAAAGTCCGCTACGGCGCCGGATACCACCTCAGCTCGGTAAACGGCAGCCAGTTCTTTAACGATGCGCGTGGCGTCAATGGATCGCTGGTCTCCTCGTACCAGTCTCCATATTTGAATGTCGCTTACACGGTGCGCCCTGGACTGGCTCTGAAGGCTGAATACGACTTCTACGGCTACGGCGAGGGTGGTCCTTCCGGGCCGGAATATTGCAGCTTCTCGACATCGGTGACTTCGGCAGTTGTTCCCTGCGCGTCTCTTTCGGCTCAGACCGGCCTGACGATCTCGCCTGCGGGCGAAACCGCACCCCGGAACTTCCACGCGAACAACGTGCTGCTGGGACTGCATTACGAGTTTTAACGACGCAGCATTCATTGCAGCTTGGAGACAGCACGGATATAAGTCGAATGGAGTGCACCTACGAAGATCGGAACCGGAATCACGCTTGTTGCTATGATGGCGGCGATAACCGCGGCAACCGCCTTCGGGAACGAGCCTGGAACGGATATTACAAGGCCAAGTACCAAAACTGTCATGGCACGGACGGCAGGGCTAATTCAGGTGCCGGCAAGATCCTCGAGGTCGAGCCGGCCACCGATCCGTCGGTGAAGAAGATGAGCGAGGCGGAGATGATCGTCGCAGTTCGCAGTGGCATGGGCAAGATGCAGCCGTACAAGAACACTTTGACGGATGCACAGATCAAGGCTCCGGTGGATTACCTCCAGACCCTTGTGAAGTAAGAAACAAAAAATCGTGCGGGAGCTTCTTTGCGGCATCCGCACCGGTTAAGATGAGGTGGCTTTCCCCAGCAGCCATCTCGATGCATGGTTCGAACGGCCGCAAGCCCTGGCCGTAGAGCCGGAATGGGCAAGTAGACCGCTCGGCGAGAACTTCCATGCGCACGGGCCGGCAAAAACACGAAGGAGTCTCGCAATGACCAAGACGATGCATTCAAAGGTGGTGCTCGCCGTTCTTCTTTCACTGGCCTGCACAATGAGCTTCGCCCAATCCTCCGGGGAAGCGACTTATAAAGCGAAATGCCAAAGCTGCCATGGCGCGACCGGCACTCCGAGCCCCGGAATCGCCAAGCTGATGGGCGTCAAGCCGGTCTCCGATCCAGCGATGAAGGCGCTCACGCTCGACCAAGTGGAGGCTGCGGTGAAAAACGGCAAAGGCAAGATGAAGCCGGTCGCTGGGCTCACCGACGCGCAGATCAAAGATGTGTCGGCGTATTTCAAGACGCTGAAGTAAGTTATCTGCGCAATCCCAAATAAGTGGTCCGAAGTCAACAAGAAGGCTCGCCTTTAGGGGGCGGGCCATCTTCAATAGGGAGGGTAGGGACCCGTGTCGTTTCTTGAAAAATTCCGCGAGAACTGGGTTCGACCGGCGCTGTTTTTCGGCAACAATCCCGTCAGCCTCGCTGGCGGAGCCATCACCACGGCCTCCGGCATTACCATGGTGGGCTACTGGCTGCTGGAGTTGTTCGGCCGTTCCAATGCGAACCCTTATCTCGGGATCATCTTCTTCCTCATCCTTCCCGCTCTCTTTATCCTCGGACTCGCGCTGATCCCAATCGGGATGCACCTGCGCCGCGGAGCGCTGCAGAAAGCCGGCCAGATTCCTGCAGAATTTCCCAAGATCGACCTGAACGACCGCATTTTCCGCCACGGGTTGGACATTGTGCTGGTGGCCACGATCGTCAACCTGCTGGTGGTGGCGACGGCCAGCTACCGTGGCGCGGCCTACATGGATTCCCCGCAGTTTTGCGGTCAGTCGTGCCATGTGATGCATCCTGAATACACCGCATACCGGATCTCCGCACACTCGCATGTGGCCTGTGTGGAGTGCCACATCGGCTCCGGTGCGTCCTCTTACTTTGAGGCCAAGATTAACGGCACGAAACAGTTGATCGAAGTCTCCTTCCATCCCGTTGCGCATGTGGCGCCGAAGATCATCCCCGACTATCCCACGCCGATTCCATCGCCTGTGACAAGCCTGCGCCCAGCGCGCGACATCTGTGAATCATGCCACACACCGGCCAAGTTCATTGGAGAAAAGCTGCTCGTCCGCTCGAGCTTTGCTGATGATGAAGCGAACACTGAAACGCGAACCATCCTTGTACTGCACCTGGGCGGATTGGACGGCCTCTCACACCTAACTGGCATTCACGGTGTTCACCTCGGCCACATCGAATACATTGCCACTGATCCCACCCGCACAACAATTCCCTGGGTACAGAGAACGAATCCCAATGGATCAACGAGCATCTATGCGGCCTCGGCACTAAAAGGCGCCATGCCGCAAGGTGAACGGCGCCTAATGGATTGCATTGATTGCCACAACCGCGCGGCCCACACCTTCGTCACCGCTGAAGAAGCGCTCAACCAGGCAATGGCCGATGGCGCGATCAACCCCACGCTGCCCTGGGTACACAAGGAAAGTCTGGCACTGTTGAACGCGCACTACACCAGCCAGGCCGAAGCCGGTCAGAAAATTCCCGCTGATCTCGAGGCCTTCTACCGGTCGAGCAATCCGAGCATCCTAGCCACCAAGGCAGCGCTCGTAAAAGCGGCCGGCGCAGAGCTGGTGACACTCTACAGTGAGAATGTGTTTCCGGAGATGAAGGTGACCTGGGGCACACATCCCAACAACATCGGGCACATGAGCTATCCGGGCTGCTTCCGCTGCCACGACGGTGACCATGTGGCCAAAGACGGAAGCAGCATTACGCAGGACTGCGCCGCGTGTCATAACCTGCTGGCCGTAGAGGAACCGAATCCTAAAATATTCGCGGAGATAGGGCTGAAATAAAGAGGCCTGCTGTTTGGGCGCGCGTGTGACTGATGAACTCGAACAGGCCGGGACGCTTGATGGGATCTCCGCAGGTGAGCACAAATACTGACGCCTGCAGGGCCGCAATCTGGTTAATCACGCGTTTACCTTCCTCCACGGTGTATTCCATCGGGCGCCGATCCGGCCACGCCGATGCACGGCAAGGGACACAGGCCGGATCGCGGGCCCGGTCACATCCCAGACGGCGAGGAATGGCCGCACACTGAAATCGATCGCGTTGATCTGTGGGCTCATAGAACTATGGAAACCCGAACTCCCGATCCTGCGCAGTGACCACAGTCGCTGTCGCGTAACTCTGCATTCTCTACCGTCAGAGGTGGAGACTAGAGCATTTTCGGAATACATATCGACTTTTTGAGAGCAGTGAAAGGTGGCTTTTTCTTGATGAAAAAGCCACTTGAGTTCATGCTTTCGGTCTATAGTAATTCCGAAAATGCTATAACGATGCTTCTCGCAACCCAGTCCACTCATGAGATCATGACCAGTGTTCGCGCGACTTTCGTGCCTGTCGCTGGCCATTGTGGGAGCCATGAGGGTGTATGGGCGGGGTTTGCAGACCGACATGGCGGCATCTGGGTGCCTTCCACCTCGCACCCGCGGTCGACATTGCGGCAATCATAGTCCTCGCGATTGGTCCGAGTATTCTTCGCACCCGACTGAATTTGCCGCATCTTCAGCAGACGCCTGATGTTGGTGAGTTGATCGTTGCAGCAGACTGGCCGGACGCTGGGGTAGTGCCGAACCGCTGGCGCGAAGGTACTCTTCCTTTGGCGCCGGAGGCGATGCCGCTCTCCGGAATGCTGGAGCCGGCCGATGTGCTTGTGTTTCACACGCACATTTGCATTTGGACGTCCAACGTTTGCTGTTTGCTGGCGGACGCGACAGGCGGTTCCATTTTAGGTTTTACTGATCAGAATTCGCCGACATCTCCGGTTCCGTGGGACGCGTCCATCTGTACACTGAACCGAGCCACGATCCACCTGAGGCCGGCTCCTCCAGGTGCGGGACGAGGGCCCAGAGACCGATGAACGCCAGGCCGACTAAATTCGGGAACAGCAGCGGAGCCATCGGCGGAGCACCGTTCACTAGCTTTTCCCAAAGACTGTGGCCCGGTTCAATCAGGTTTGCTTGTATGTGAAACCAGAAGCCGAGGATGCCGACAAGCGCCTGCATGATCATTACCAGCAGACACAGGTCCAGAAAGCGCTGCGTCACCCGCAGGATGAGTGGAACGATCAGGAATCCTATCGCAAAAGCCGATGAGATGACGGGAATCCATTCCGTGCGGGCGAAAAATCCGTTCGATGCATGATCGGTCAACGAGAGGACGAAGTTTCCAAAAAATCCACCGAGTGCAAGCAGGATCACCCAGCGCGCCCAGTCTGCGCTGAAGACCGCGACCATGCGGTTCATCAATAGCAAAAAACCTAGGCCTGTGTACGCTAGCGGCGCTGCGAAGGGAGCCGCATAGGTGAGACTCTTCAGCGTTCGATCCAGAAAGAAACGGCTCTCGAGATGGTAAAGGACGCCACCAAGCCCAACTAGAATCGAGAGCCAGCCGACTAAGTAGCCGACATCGCGCCAGGGCGCTTGGAAACCGCAAGGCCAGCGCAACGTGATCACAATCGCAAGCACAACCGGCGACGCCAGCGAAAAATACAGGGGAATATATTCCGCGGCCTTCCCAAAATGATTCACTGAGTGCGCGATAAAAATGTCGCCGGCAAGGATGGTCAGATTCACTGTGACGAATAAGTCCACCCACAGCTGCAGATCGTGCACCCAGCGCAGCTTTCGATGAACGATGACAGTCTGAACACGCAGCAGCCATCTATTTGCGGGCATATTCCCTCCGCAATTCATCGGCTTCATGCTGCAATTCGACGGTCTTGGCAAGCAGCTCATAATTCCCGTGCCACTGAACGAAATCTGCGCCGCCCATGAATGCGCCATGCTTGCTAGTGCGGCCGTCATAGTGCCAAAGATTGAAGTAGGTGAAATCGATGGGATGGGTAAACGGCGGCCCGCTCAACGTCCCGTCCTTGCGCAAGCCGTCGACAATGCTTTTTGCGGCAAGCACACGCGCGTTCGTATTGGCAATGACCTGCTCGGCCTGTGCATACACGCGATCGATACGAGCCTGGGTATGACACTGCGTGCAGACTTGCTTCATGTTGATCTGCGCTTGCAAATAGTTGGGACGAT
>JASHVE010000051.1 GCA_030039675.1 Acidobacteriaceae bacterium
CATGGGCGGCTCGATCAACACCATGATTCTCGGCGGTCTGGCGCTGGCCTTCTCGCGGCTCATCGACGACTCAGTGGTTGTGCTCGAAAATATTTTCCGCTTCATGGAGATGGGCGCGCCGCCCCACGAAGCTGCCGAAAAAGGCGGCATGGAAGTGGCCCTTGCGGTGCTGGCGGCCACATCAACAACCTCGATCGTTTTCTTTCCGGTGACATTTCTTACCGGCATCAGCAAATACATCTTCACGCCGCTGGGCCTGGGCGTGGTTTTGTCGATCTTTGCGTCGTACTTCTTCGCGATGACCGTGGTTCCGCTGTTCTGTGCGAACTTCATCCGGCTGGATCATGCCGAAGAGGAGCACGGCGAAAAGAACCGCTCGCTCTTCCAACGCTTCCTGACGCGTTTCAATGAGCGGTTCCAGCGTTTTCTCGACGGCTACGAAAAGCTGGCGTTTCGGCTGCTGCAGAAGCCCGGATTCACGGCTGCGGTGCTTCTCGGCGGATTGGCGATCGTTCTTGTGGGGCTGTTTCCCTTCCTTGGGCGTGCGTACTTTCCGCGTACAGATCCCGGGCAGTTCGTCATCAACGTGCGCATGCCGAGCGGAACGCGCCTTGAAGTGAGCAACGACTACATTGCGAGGGTCGAGAACGTGATTCGCCATGTCGTGAAGCCAGGCGATCTAGACATGATCGTCTCGAACATCGGCGTCTATCCTGACCTCTCTTCGATCTTTACCTCCAATGCCTCCATGGATACGGCCTTTGTGCAGACCAGCCTGAAAGAGGGCCACAGCATTGGAAGCTACGAGTATATGCGCCGCGTGCAGGCCGCACTGTCGCAGCAGATGCCGGAACTCTCGACGTATTTCCAGGCCGGCGGCCTGGTAGACGGCGTGATCAACCAGGGATTGCCGGCCCCGATCGACATTCAGGTCAGTTCCAATGACATGAACGGCGCCTACGAGCTCGCGAAGAAGCTGGCTGCAAAGATCAAGGTAATGCCGGATGTGGCCGGCGTTTATATTCCGCAGGACCTGGATTATCCCGGTATTGCTTTGAACATCGATCGCGAGAGGGCAAGCCTGATCGGGCTCTCCGCACAGGATGTTGTCGACGACGTGATCACCGCCATGACCTCCAGTGGCCAGGTTGCGCCGACTTACTGGATCGATCCCAAGAGCGGCAACAACTATCTGGTCACGGTGCAGTATGCGAATCGCTGGCTCAACCACATGTCGATGGAGGACTTCAAAAATATTCCACTGCATGGCCTGCATCCGAGCGGCTACAGCCCGATCAACGTAGGGCTGGCCGCTTCCAGCATGCCGCAATCGATGCAGCAGGGTGCTCACATGACAGGGTATACGCCGCTAAGCTCGGTGGCCGACATTCAACTCATCAATACACCCACCGAAGTGGACCATTACCAGATCCGGCGCGTGATCGACATCTATGTCGCGACCGAGACCGAGGCGCTCAACAGCATCGGCAACAGGATCAACAAACTCGTGGCGAACACCAAGACGGAGCGCAACACCGTGTTGAATGTGCGTGGCGCGGTGGTGAATATGAATCAGGCCTTCCGTGAGTTCGGCCTGGGTCTGGTGATCGCGGTGTTGATGGTGTACCTGATCCTGATGGCGCAGTTCCGTTCGTTTATTGATCCCTTCATCATTCTGATGGCGATTCCACCCGGCCTGACTGGCGTACTGCTGATTCTGCTGCTGACCGGCAGCACACTGAACATCATGTCGCTGATGGGCGTGATCATGATGACCGGCATTGTAGTTTCAAACAGCATTCTGATCGTGGAGTTCGCGGGCATTCTCCATGGGCAGGGGCAGTCGCTGCTCGATGCCGTCGTGCACTCGTGCAAGATTCGCCTGCGGCCCATCCTGATGACCTCACTGGCCACGCTGCTGGGCATGATCCCGATGGCGCTGGGTCTCGAAGCGGGCAGCGAGCAGTACGCGCCGCTGGCGCGGGCCATCATCGGCGGACTGGCTCTGTCGGTCGCTGTAACGGTGTTTCTGGTTCCAGCGGTGTATCTGATGATCCATGGCCGATTGGGGAAGAAAGCCGCTGTTGCGGGGGGTGAAGAGCATGCGTAGACGAGACAGGATCAGCCTCTTAAGCGCAGCACGTGCGATGTTGCTAGCGGTCGGGTGCGCAGGCGCATTGCAGGCACAGGAGTCCGCGTTGCCGGCAGCTCCCGCGGTTCATTTGCTGGCTGAGGCCGCGCAGTTCCCTGCTACGGCTTCAGCAAACGGGCAGGCGCCATCCAGTGCCACGCCGGCCGATATGGGTCCCAGGCTCACTGTCGAGCAGGCGGAGCAGATCGCGATCCGCAACAATCCGAACATCAGCGTGGCGCGTTTGCTGGCGCTGGTTGCAGCGCAGGTGACCCGCGAGGCGCGGTCCGCGGAGATGCCGATGGCGAGCGGCGACCTGACAGCCGTGGACGCGCACATGAACAGCCGCATTACGGCAGGCGCGTTAAACAACCCCACGGTCTACGACCGCGCCGCCGGCGGTTTGACGGTGAGCCAGTTGATCACGGACTTCGGGCGAACCCATAACCTGGTGCTAAGCGCACAATCGAACGCGAAGGCCCAGCTTGAGAGCGCGCGTGCGACGGAGCTCGACATCAAGCTGGCGGTAGATCAGGCCTTCTATCAGGCCCTGACGTCGCAGGCCGTGCTGCGCGTAGCGCAACAAACTGTTGCACAGCGGCAGGCTACCGGCGACCAGGTAAGCGCGCTGACGAAATCGAAGATCAAGTCCGATCTTGACCTCAGCTTTGCGAACGTCCAAATTGCGCAGGCCAATCTGCTGCTGGTAGACGCAAAAAGCAACACGCAGGCTGCGATGGCCGCGTTGAATGATGTTCTGGGCTCCGAAGCGGAACAACAGTACACGCTGGTCGACGAGACCGATGGCAATCCTCCGCCTGCGCCTGAAGATGCGGAGGCGCTGGTGCAGACGGCAATGACCGGCCGGCCGGACCTCGCTGCCCTGAACGACCAGTTCAGCGCGGCCAAACAGTACAGCACGGCACAGCGGGATTTATGGATGCCGACTGTCTCGGCGCTTGCGGTTGCGGGCGGCACGCCGGTGCGCGCCGACCAGATTCTATCGTCCTGGTACGGAGCGGCCGGCGCAAACATCAGCATTCCCGTCTTCAATGGGTTCCTGTACAACGCGGAGGCAAAGGAAGCGAAGCTGCGCGCGCAGGCCGATGCGGAGAAGGTGCGAACTCTCCGCGACACGATCGCGCGCGATGTGCGCACCGAGGTGCTGAATGCGCAGGCTGCATTTCAGCGCATCGGTGTAACTCAGGAGCTGCTGAACCAGGCGAACCTCGCGCTGGATTTAGCGCAGGCGCGGTACAAGATCGGACTGAGCAGCATTGTGGAGCTGACGGACGCGCAGCTGGGCCAGACACAGGCTGAGATTGCCAACACGAATGCGAGGTATGCGTATCAGACGGCGCTGGCGGAGGTGAGATATCAACTCGGCCAGTGAGCTCGAACTCGTGAAAACCGCCGGTCTCCCACCCTTTCGACAGAAACAAGTCGAAAGGATGGGGCACGGAGGTTCAGTTTCTGAGCGCTGATCTCTGAAACCTGATCCCTACCGAATGATGCTGGCGCTTTTGCCGCGACTCAACACGGCGGCCTGGCGGCGATCCTTCGAAGCGTGGTCGATCTTCTTCCAGAAGCCGACGAAGTAGTCGACGGCTGAGATGGTGGAGACAACCACTGTGAAATAGATGGCGGCGATGGCGTACCACTTCACCGGAATCACCAGCACGCCGATCTGCCAGTGATCCCAGCGGTGCGCCAGGATCGCGGAGACGACAGAAACGATCTGGATGACGGTCTTGAGCTTCCCGAGCTCACTGGCAGTGATGGTGAAGCCTTCAGACGCGGCGATGGACCGCAGACCTGAGATGAGAAATTCGCGGCCGATGATGACCACCGCGATCCAGACCTTGACCACCTGCGGATTGTAAGCCACCAGTTCGATCAGCGCGGCGGTGACCATGATCTTGTCGGCCAGAGGGTCGAGCAACATGCCCATGGTTGTGATCTGGCCGCGTTTGCGCGCGAGGTAGCCGTCGAGGCCGTCGGTGATAGAGGCGAGGATGAAAAGAACCGAGGCCGCAATCTCCTGCGCGCCGCTCGTTCCCAGCCAGGGGAAGTGCGGAGAGAGTATCCACAGCAGCAGCGGGATCATGACGATCCGGCTCAGCGTGATGGAGTTGGGCAAGTTCATTCCGGGTCTGGTTTCCCTGTCGCCAGCGTTGGTGGAAGCCGTGAGAAAGCCGACAACCTTCCCTACCACCACTATAATCGCCTTTCATACCGGAGTCGTCTCGCCGTTTGGTGCAACGCTAATGATCCGATGGTGGGAGCAGGTTGCGGGCAGCTGTATTCGCGGCCGCCCGGTCCTAATACGCGATAAAAGGCTAATTCTTGCTAAGGATTGCGGGAAAGGCCGCAACGATCGCCTGATGGCGCTCCGTTCTATGGTCGATTTGCCCCTGTTGTCCAGCAAGGCTGGAGTTATCTCCTGCAAACGACCGGACGGGAGCTGCGGCGCATTCCGGATTCGGCCGCTACTTCTTGGGAGTTGCCACACTCATGGGATTAGAGGAGACCGAGTAGGCACCCTCATCGCTGTCGATCCGCGTGAGTTCCAGCAGTTCTACTTCGCCTGACATCACGAGCCGTGTCCGGAAGTAGTAGACCTTTCCCGGTTCGGCAGTGAAATGAGCGAGTTCTACACGGTGGCCAACGATCGAGGATTGCAGGGTGGCGCAGACGTGATGCTCGCCAGGCGTTACAGCGATGGAAAACCAGGAATCGCCATGGTTAGCGCCCACCCAATTCCCATCGATCGCGAGTTTTGTGGTCGGATAGCCCAGCGTAGACCCGGATCTTGATCCGGCATCGTGAATGAAGTAGACCTGTGCTTTGCTGGGATCTCGCGGCGCGGGTGCGCCTGGCGCCTTGTTCAATGCGACCTTGAAGTTGGTGGCAGCAGGGCCGCAGGCAGGGCCTGGAAGCGGTGTAGAGACTTGTGCGCACAGCGATGCTGAGAAGAGCAGGACAACCAATTCAAATCGCATGATTCCCTCTTGAGAGTTTTGTGTATCGGTACGCGTTGAGAAGCGGGATCGCGGGCGCAGGAAAAGCACACGCGAGCAACAGGCTTTTCACCCGTAACCCTTTCATTTCATGCTCCTTATCAACCTCTATTGTCCAAGACGGTGCGACGCGGAAATAGTTGGCGTGGGGTGAAAAAAGAAAAGCGGGAAGGAAGTACCATCCCGCTTGCAAGTAGCTGTGTTGTGCCTGAAGATCAGGCGTAGAAGCCGCGCTGGCGGATGGTGAAAGCAACGCGGTCGATGGCCAGCATGTAGGCGGCGATGCGGTTGTTTACGTTGTGCGCCTCGGCGTAGCGGACGACGTCATCGAAGCTGTCGCGCAGGATGGTCTCGAGCTGCTCGTTGACGATGGCTTCCTTCCAGAAATACCCCTGGCGGTCCTGCACCCACTCGAAGTAACTGGCGGTCACACCGCCGGCGTTGGCCAGAATGTCAGGGACTATGAAGATGCGCTTGTCGGCCAGGATTTCGTCGGCAACGGCGGTCGTAGGGCCGTTGGCGCCTTCGACGACGATGCGGGCTCTTATCTTGTCGGCGTTGCGGCTGGAGATGACATTCTCCGTGGCCGCCGGAATGAGGATCTCGCAGTCGGAGATGAGCAGCTCGTCGCTCGGCATGGCCTCAGCGTTGCGGAAGCC
>JASHVE010000052.1 GCA_030039675.1 Acidobacteriaceae bacterium
GCGGGCTGGCCACCTTCCATCCATCTGTGTCCTGGAAGTTGACGGTCGACTCCTTGTAGTTGGGCGCGGTCACCGCTGTCGGCGTAGGTGGGTGGTACGGCGGCCCGACACGGCAGCCGCTGGCGAGAACAAGTGCGGCCAGGCCGAGCGATTGAGCTACCGCCGGCACCATGTTGCGGTCCCATCCCCTCCGCGTACAACGCGACAAACAGGAGGCGATAGAAGATGTTCGATCCTTGCGATCAGGCATAGTCAGGTCCTTCTCAGATTACGACGCGGCTCCTTCCGCTTGCGCCGGAAGCGGCGCCTCGATGCGGCGAAGCGCGCGCATGCGCATCCGGTCCATGAACAGATAGACCACTGGCGTGGTATAGAGCGTAAGCAACTGGCTGAGCAGGAGTCCACCGACAATCGTGATGCCCAGCGGGCGGCGCAGCTCAGAGCCGGTGCCGGTGCCAAACGCCAACGGCAACGCGCCGAAGATCGCCGCCAGAGTAGTCATCAAAATGGGGCGGAAGCGCAGCATGCAGGCTTCAAAGATCGCCTCGCGTGTGTTCTTGCCTTCCGTGCGCTCGGCCTGCAGGGCGAAGTCGATCATCATAATCGCATTTTTCTTCACGATGCCGATCAGCAGAATGATGCCGATGATCGAAATCACGTTGAGATCCATCTTGAAGAGCATCAGCGCCATCATGGCGCCCACGCTGGCCGACGGCAGCGTGGAGATGATGGTCAACGGATGGACCAGGCTCTCGTACAAAATGCCGAGAACGATAAACACGGCGAGCAGCGCGGTAATGACAAGATATTTTTCCGTGGCCAGCGAGTCTTGATAGGCCTGTGCTGTGCCCGCGAAGAATCCGCGAATCGTTGCCGGCACCCCCAGGTGCTGCTCCATCTCGGTTACCTCACGTGTAGCGTCAGAGAGCGAGAGGCCGTTGGCGAGGTTGAAAGACACGGTGACGGAAGGGAACAGTCCAGTATGGTTCACTTGCAACGGAGTTGTGCCCGTATGCGGCTTCATCACGCTCATCAAGGGCGTAACTGAGTTGAGCCCTGCTGAGGCCTTGGTGGGTGCGAAGTAGATGTTGTTGAGTCCGGCAGGGCTCTGCCAGTACTTCGGCGCAACCTCCAGGATGACGTAGTACTGGTTCAGCTGGGTGTAAATGACGGAGGTTTCCGACTGGCCGAAGGCGGCGTAAAGCGCAGAGTCCAGCGACGACGCGGTCTGGCCCAGACGCGCGGCCGTGACGCGGTCATAGTTCAGCATCTCCTGCAGTCCGCCGTTTTGCTGATCGGTGTTTACGTCCTGCAGGCCGGGAAGTGTCTGCATATTTTGGAGCAGAATGGGTCCCCAATGCGCCAGGTCTTCAATGTTGTCCGACTGAATGGTGTACTGGTAGAGCGCAGAACTGGAGCGCCCGCCGATGCGCAGGTCCTGCGAGGGCTGAAGAAAAGCTGAAGCGACAGGCAAACGGTTCATCTTGGGGCGAAGGCGGTTGATGACGTCCATCGCGGAGGTCTGGCGCACGCTGCATGAAGGCGCTTCCTTGCACTGATTCCCGAGCGGCTTGAGCGCGACGTAGATGAATCCTCCGTTGCTGGCACCGTTGCCACCGGTATAGGCGTTCGCATGAGCCACCGCCGGATCAGCCTTGACCAGCTTCATTAACTCCTGGACTGAGAAGTTCATGAATGGGAAGGATGCATCTTGCGGCCCCTGCACTCCTCCCACCACGGTGCCTGTATCCTGTGTGGGGAAGAAGCCCTTGGGGATTCTGAAGATGACGACCACATTGAGCGCTATCGTAAGCAGCAGTACGATGAGCATAAGCACCGAGTTATCGAGCACCCAAAGTAGCGATTTTCTGTAAATCGACAGAAGGCCATCGAAGATACTTTCGCTGGTGCGATAAAGAAGGTTGTGCTTCTCATCCTTCTTGCGCGCTTTCAGCAAATGCGCGCACATCGTCGGCGTTGTGGTGAGCGAAATCACCATCGAGACGATGATGGCGGTCGACAGCGTAACGGCGAACTCACGAAACAGGCGCCCGACGATGCCGCCCATCATGAGAATAGGGATGAAGACCGCAATCAGCGACATGCTGATGGAAAAAACCGTGAAGCCGATCTCCTGCGCGCCTTTGAGCGCGGCGGCGAAGGGGTCCAGCCCGCTTTCGAGGTGGCGGGTAATGTTTTCCATCACCACGATGGCGTCATCGACCACGAATCCGGTGGCGATGGTCAGCGCCATCAGCGACAGGTTATCGAGCGAGTAGCCAAATAGGTACATCACTGCGCAGGTTCCGATGAGCGAAACGGGAACAGCGACGCTGGGAATAAGTGTGGCCCGCGGGCTGCGCAAAAACACGAAGACGACAAGCACCACCAGAATGACGGAGCCGATCAGGGTCCTTTCGACAGTGCTGACCGAAGCGCGAATGGTGGTGGTGCGGTCCAGCACGATCGTTGTGTCGATGCCTTGCGGCATCACAGCCTCAAGGAACGGAAGTTGCGCGCGGATACGGTCGACGGTCTGAATGATGTTGGCGCCGGGTTGGCGGAAGATGATGACGAATACCGCCCTGCGCCCATCCATGTAACCGGCAGTGCGGATGTTCTGCGTGGAGTTCACGACATCGGCCACGTCTTCCAGCCTCACCGCGGCGCCGTTGTGGTAGCCGATGATCAATGGCTTGTATTCGTCGGCCTGTGAGATCTGGTCGTTGGTGATGATGTCTTCCGTTAACCCGTTATTGGAGAGCTGGCCGCGGGGTTCGTGCGAGTTCTGCAGTTGCAGCACGGATTGGATGCTGCCGAGGGTTAATCCGAAGCTTTCGAGCTTCGTGGGGTCTACTTCCACGCGCACAGAAGGCGTGGCGCCCCCACCCACGAATACCTGGCCGACACCCTGAATCTGCGAGAGCTTCTGCTCCAGGATCGTCGACGCCAAATCATAGATTTTCGTGACGTCGTACTTGTCCGAAGTCAAGCCCAAAATCATGATCGGCGCGTCGGCGGGATTTACCTTGCGGTAAGAAGGATTGGAGGGCAGATTCGTAGGCAGATACGTGCGCGCGGCATTGACGGCCGCTTCCACGTCGCGTGCTGCCCCGTCGATGTTGCGGCTCAGGTCGAACTGAAGGGTCACGTTGGTGCTGCCCAGTGAGCTGGACGAGGTCATCTCCGTGATGCCGGCGATATGGCTGAACTGGCGCTCCAGCGGAGTAGCGACCGACGCGGCCATGATCTGCGCGCTGGCGCCGGGCAGGCTGGCAGATACGCTGATGGTGGGGAAATCCACCTGTGGCAACGGCGCTACCGGCAGCACCATAAAGGCAATCGCCCCAGCAATCGCCACGGCAATGGTCAGCAGCGTAGTGCCGACAGGCCGCTTGATAAATGGAGACGAAAGGCTCATGCGTGCTCCGCGCCGGGCTCCTGGGGATCGGACATCGGCTTGGCCGACAGGCGCCGTCCGGTAAGGCGCTGCCCAAGCCGGTCGAAGAAGATGTAGATCACGGGCGTTGTGTAGAGCGTTAGAATCTGGCTCAGCAACAGGCCGCCCACCATCGCGATGCCGAGCGGACGGCGCAGCTCCGAACCCAGGCCCGTTCCAGCCGCCAGCGGAATACCGCCCAGCAGAGCCGCCATCGTGGTCATCATGATGGGACGGAAGCGGAGCAGGCTGGCTTCGTAGATGGCGTCCGTCGCGCTTTTCCCGTGCTCGCGCTCGGCCTCCAGCGCAAAGTCCACGATCATAATGCCGTTTTTCTTCACAATGCCGATGAGCAGAATGATTCCGATGATCGCGACCACGCTCAGATCCTCGCGGAAGAGCATGAGCGCCAGCAGCGCACCCACGCCGGCCGAAGGCAGCGTGGAGAGAATCGTGACCGGATGAATGAAGCTCTCATAGAGAACGCCCAGGACGATGTACACGGTCACCAGAGCAGCAAGGATGAGAAGCGCTTCATTTGACAGCGAGTTATGGAAGGATGCCGCAGTGCCTTGAAAATCCGATTGCAGGCTGGCGGGGAAGTGAAGATTATTCGCTACCTTTTCGATATCTGTAATTGCGGTTCCTAGCGACGCGTGAGGCGCCAGATTGAAAGACACAGTGACAGAAGGGAACTGTCCCTGATGGTTGATCGAGAGTGCTTCCGTCGTTTGCGTAGCGTGTGTGAAGGCGCCCAATGGAATGGCGTTCGCGCCGACTGACGCGACGCTCATGTTCGGCGTAGTTCCAGCCGCCGTGCCGCTCGCAGAAGAGCTTCCCGTGGTGCTGGTGGTTCCGGCCAGCACCGTCGTGGGAGCGGTCACCACTTGCGAAGAAGGCGTGTAGCGCGTGGAGGTGGTCAGCGCGTTTGAGCCGGCAGACGCCGAGGCCGACGATGAGAAAGATGTGGCCGCACTTGCGCCCGAAGCACTCGACGAGGCATTGGTCTGGATGTATAGGTCGCCGAGATTGGCAGGATTCTGCTGCCACTGCGGCGAGGTTTCCAGAACTACGTGATATTGATTGAGCTGCGTATACAGCGTGTTGATCTGGCGCTGGCCGTACGCGTCATAGAGCGTGTTGTCGATGGTGGTGGGTGCAATGCCCAGCCGCGATGCGGTCACGCGATCAATATCCAGTTGTACCGCGCGCGCTCCAGTCTGTTGGTCGGTGGCAACATCTTCCAGTTCGGGGAGCTTTTTGAGCTGCGCTACAAATTTGTTGGTCCACTCATTCAGTTCGTCGGTATCTGGATCGACGAGCGTGTACTGGTACTGGGTGCGGCTCACGCGGTCGTCTACCGTGATGTCCTGCACCGGTTGCATGTAAAGGTGAATGCCCTGCACCTGGGCCAGACTGTTCTGGAGCCGGCGGATCACATCGGCAGCACTCAGGTCGCGCTGCTCGATGGGTTTGAGGTTGATCGAGAACCGCCCGCTATTAAGTGTGGTGTTGACGCCGTCAGCGCCGATGAACGAGGAAAGGCTTTGGACTGCCGGATCCTGAAGGATGATTTTCGCCAATTGCTGCTGCTTGGCAGACATGGCCGCATACGAGATGGACTGATTGCCCTGCGAGATTCCCTGAATTACACCGGTATCCTGTACCGGAAAGAAGCCCTTAGGGATGTCGATGTAGAGAACCACTGTGAGAACGAGTGTCGCGGCAGCCACAAGAAGCGTGATGGTCTGGTAGCGCAGCACCACCTTCAGCGTGCGCCCATAGAAGGCAATCATGCTCTGGAAGGCATGCTCCGACCAGCGGTAGAACCGGGTCTGTTGTTCCTCGGGATCGTGGCGGAGGATACGCGAGCACATCATCGGCGTCAGCGTCAGCGAGACCACTGCCGAGATGACGATGGTGACAGCCAGTGTAACGGCGAACTCGCGGAAGAGACGACCCACGACGTCGCCCATGAAGAGCAACGGAATGAGCACGGCGATCAGCGAAACCGTGAGCGAGACGATGGTGAAGCCGATCTGTCCTGCGCCGGTGAGCGCGGCCTCGAGCGGCGGCATGCCCTCTTCGAGGAAGCGGCTGATGTTTTCGATCATGACGATCGCGTCGTCGACCACGAAGCCGGTGGAGATGGTGAGCGCCATCAGCGAAAGGTTGTCGAGCGAGTAGCCCAGCAGGTACATCACGGCAAAGGTGCCAACGAGCGAGAGCGGTACGGCGACCGACGGAATGACGGTGGCGCGCAAGCTGCGCAGGAAGAGAAAGATCACCATGACGACCAGGCCGATGGTGAGCATCAGCTCGAACTCGACGTCGTTTACCGATGCCTGAATGCTGGTGGTCATGTCGGTGAGTGTGGTCACCTGAATACCCGCCGGAAGGTTCGCCTCCAGTTGGGGCAACACTTTGCGGATGCTGTTGACGACGGTGATCGTGTTGGCGCCCGGCTGACGCTGAACATTGAGAATGACAGCCGGCGTCAGCGATGGCGGCGCGTTGTCATTCGTCATGCCCATCCACGCGGCCTGCTTGGCGTTTTCAACGCCGTTAACCACGTTGGCGACATCTTTCACAAAGACCGGTGCGCCATTCGAATAGGCGATCAGCACCTTCTTATACTGGTTCGCCTCAGTGATCTGATCGTTGGCGTCGATCTGGTAGTCCTGGCGCGGCCCGTCGAAGTTTCCTTTTGCGGAGTTGACGCTGGCCTCAGTCAGAGCCGTGCGCACATCCTCCATGTTTAGGCCATAAGAAGAAAGCTGGACGGGATTGACCTGAATCCGGACGGCGGGCTTCTGGCCGCCGCTGATGCTCACCAGACCGACGCCGGCTAACTGCGAAAGCCGCGGAGCCAAACGCGTGTCAACGTCATCTTCAACGGTCGAAAGCGGAATGGAATCAGACGTGATGGCCAGTGTAAGGACTGGCGCGTCGGCGGGGTTGGTCTTGTTGTACACCGGCGGTGTGGGCAAGTCGGAGGGCAGAAACGATCCGCCTGCGTTGATGGCCGACTGCACCTCTTCCTCGGCCACATCGAGACCCAGCGCCAAATTGAACTGCAGCACGATGACCGACACGCCGCCGGCGCTCGTGGAGGTCATCTGGCTCAGGCCCTGCATCTCGCCGAACTGGCGCTCGAGCGGTGCAGTCACGGTTGTGGCCATTACGTCGGGGCTGGCGCCAGGATAAAAAGTGAGCACCTGGATCGTCGGGTAGTCGACCTCAGGCAACGCAGAGATCGGCAACTGAGTGAAAGCGACGATACCCACCAGTAAAATTGCGGCCATCAACAGAGAAGTGGCAACCGGCCGCAGAATGAATGGGCGAGACGGGCTCATGGCGCGCTTTCCTCAGTGTCGTCGCTCGACGGCAACGCTACCTTGGACTGGTACACCGGCGACTTGTCCACGAGCTTCTGGAAGCTGCTGTCGGCAACAATGGTTCCAGGGTCGATGCCCTTGACTGCGGTAAGACCGTTGTCGGAGATACCAGACGTGACTTTACGCATCACGGCCCTGGCTGTCGCAGCCGAAGCGCCCTGTGACTGGCCGTTCTGCCGCCCAGCGGCCTCAGCCCCGGCGCCAGTTCCGGGATTCTCAGATGGAGTGTTCGAAGTGCCACGGTGCTGCGCCCCTAACGGCTGGATCACGTAGACGAAGTCGACCGATCCGTTGTGCTGAATGGCAGAGGAGGGAACCAGCGTCTGGTTTTCAAGCGTCGTCACCAGCAGGCGCGTGTTCACGAACTGATTGGGAAACAGCATGCCCTTTCCATTGTCGAACTGCGCGCGCAGCTTGACGGTGCCGGTCGTCGTGTCGATCTGGTTGTCCACGGTAAGGAGCCTGCCGGTGCTCAGTAGCGTCTGTTGCGCCCGGTCATAGGCCTTTACCTGCAGGGTCTTGCCGGCCCGCATCTGCTGGAGCACCTGCGGAAGGCTGTCTTCAGCGAGCGTGAAGATCACAGTAATAGGAGTGGTTTGCGTTACGACCACCAGCGTGGTGGTGGAATTGGCCGTGACCAGATTGCCGGGATCTACGAGCCGCAATCCAACGCGGCCGTCGATAGGCGAGGTAATGTGGCAATAGCCGACCTGCACCTGGTCGTACTCCACTGTACCCTCGTCGTTTTTCACCGTGCCTTGGTCCTGGAGCACGACCTTTTCCTGATCCTCAAGCGTCTGGCGTGGAATGGCGTTCTTCGCCCACGCATCCTGATAACGTTTCAGGTCCATCTGCGCTTCAGCCAGCAGGTTCTGGTCGCGTTCCAGAGCGCCTTGCGCCTGGGCCAGTTGCGCTGCATAGGGCCGGTCGTCGATGTCGATCAGCGGATCGCCCTTGCGAACGAACTGGCCTTCGTGATAGTGCACATCCGTAACCACGCCAGTGACCTGGGCGGTAATGGAGTCGGTATATACAGGCGTAACTGTGCCTATGGCGTCAAGGTAGACACCGATGCTGCCTTTATTCGCAGTCGCATAGCTGACGGGCACCGGGCCGGCCATGCTGAAGCGTCCGCGCCCGCGTCCACCACCGTTCATCGCCTGCTGGCTTTCATTGTGCTGCCGGATCACCCAATAGAAAAGAAGGCCAAAGAGCAGGAGGATGACCGCCCAAATCCACCAATGACGGCGTTTCTGCGCGGACTTCAAATGAGAATCCGCTGGATGTGAAACAAACGAAGATTGGTCCATGTTCTTCTCGTGTGTCCGGTTGGGGACCTATGGGTTATTAGCAACTCAATTCCTATCGTAATCGGGAACGGCGGGTCTTCTTCGGCATTTCGATCGCCTCGCGGCGCATCTTTCGCGACAAGCCCCCACCACAGGGTACAGATTCATTCCGGCACAACGCTTGCGGGTTCGGGCCTGGCTCAACTTGCGTGCGATCGCGCATCATAATCGCGAGCCGGTCAGCCACAGACAGGCGCGTTGATTTGATTGACGTAATAGCGATGTAAAGAGTTGCAATGCAAAGTACGCCAATGAAAGCACGAAGAGAGCCGGAACCGGAACGAAAGAAGCACATGGACCGATTGCGCCGCATCGAGCGGCGCCCAGGGAAAGTTTCGCCGGGACAAGCATTTGCAATACTGCGAAAAGCTTCAACCAACCAGTTTCAGATCCCTCAGCACCGCTATCGCGGCATTCCGCCCATTAATGCCGATCACGCTTCCGCCCGGGTATGTGCACGCGCCGCAGAGATAGACGCCCTGCATTGGCGTGCGCGCCGAAAGCCGGTCAGCCCACATGTACGGTGGCAGGCATTCGCCCTGAAAGATGTGGCCGCCGGTTAGCCCCACTTTCTTCTCGATGTCGGGAGGGCCCAGCACCTGTGCATCAATCACGGCCGAATCGAGATTCGAGCAGAAGCGCGCCAGTGAATCGAGCGCAAGGCGGCGCACCTCAATGCGGCGCGAATCCCAGTCGCCATGCGCGAAACGGTATGGCACGTATTGCGCGAAGACGCTCATGGTGTGCTGGCCTGCGGGAGCAACGGAGGGGTCGTGAACGCTTTGGAAGTAGAGTTCACACCAAAGATGATCGGGCAGCTCCCCGCGCCGCGCTGCAGCAAAGCCCGCCTTCCATTCTTCCTTCGTAAGCGGCGCGTTGATCTGCCCATAGTGGTGCGGCTCGTCGACTCCCGGCCGGGCTGTGAAGCTGGGCAGCTCGTGCAGCAGCACGTTCAGCTTTACCGTGCAGCCCTCGATTGGAACGCGCTCCACTTGTTTTCGCCATTCCGTATCGGCGGCCGTTCCCAGCAGCCGCAGCGTCTGGCGTGGATCAGCGTTGGAAACAACAGTGTGCGCCACAATGCGTTCGCCGCCTTGGAGTTCCACGCCCTCGCCGGGAATGATTCGCGCTACCGCCACGCCCGATGCCACGGTAGCTCCGGCCTCCCGCGCCGCATCACAGAAATAAAACGAGACCATCCCCATGCCGCCGCGCACGTAGCCCCACATGCCTGGCATTCCGCCTAAGCGGCCGCAGGCATGATGAAAACGGATCGATGCGGTACCCGCGTCGAAGGGGCTCGCATTCGTGCCGATCACACCCTGGCCGAGATACGCGATCTGCAGCCGCTCGTCTCGAAGATAGCGCCCAACAAGCTCAGCCATCGACCAGTTGAAGAGCAGCGCCCGCGCCTCATCGTCCTTACCGATGCGGTTTTCGATCTGCTCGCGCGTGGGTGCATCGCCGATCCACAGATCATGCACGCCTGCTGGGCGCAGCGCATCGCGCAGGCGGCGAATCACGTCGTTCATCGCACGCCATCCGGCAACGTCGCCTGGCGCAAGCCTGCGGATCTCCGCCTCGCAGCGTTCGTCGTCGTCCCATAACTGAACGCTCGACCCATCGAGGAAGGGAACAAAGAGGCCATTTACGGCGGGTGTCCATTGGAAGCCGCGCCGCGGTAGGTCGAGTTCTTCAATCACCAGTGGATGCAAAAGGCCGGCGAGGTACGCGCAGGGCGACATGCGTACGTGGGGGAACGGCTCTTCGATGGTGCAGGCCCCACCCACGCGGCTGCGGCTTTCGAGTACGAGCACGCGCTGGCCGGCGCGCGCCAGATAGGCTGCACAGGCCAGCCCATTGTGCCCGGCGCCGACGACAATCGTGTCCCAGGCTTGGGCGGCGAGCTCGCGCACCGGCGCGGGAACGCCTAGTTCGCCCAGCACAGAGGCTGCGGGGGCATTCATACACTCGCTCTCAGTCTCGCTCGCGCTCAACGGCATTATGCCCGACGCAGCGGCTTCTGCATCGGGACTACTTGGACGGTTACATCGCGCACTTCGGCGAGAAACCGGTTGAGCACCGAGCCCCTCAGCAGAATATCCAAGCGCGAGCGCACTGGCTGGCCGAAGACCACGTGCGAGATGTTCTCCTGCTGGGCGAAGCGAATCAGCGCATCCGAGACATTGCGGTCCGTAAGCGTGATGACTTTAGCCCCCAGATCACGCGCCATGCGCTTATACTCTTCCGTCCTGTGAAACGCCTCGGGATCGCCGTGCCCTTTGTCATCGGGACGCGTCACGTGAACGGCATACCAGTTCGTGGCCAAACGGCCGGCGATGCGCGCGCCCACCCGCAACAGGCGCTCGGTGCCGGGCCGTTCGCTCAGGCACACCATCACTCTCTCCGGAATCGGAGCCTGTTCGAGGCCCTGCGTGCGCCGGTACTCCGATGCGCGGTTGCTCACCTGCTCGGCAGTCGTGCGCAGCGCCAGCTCGCGCAACATGTTTAGGTTGCCCTTGCGGAAGAAGTTCGCGAGCGACTGCTCCACCTTTTCCGGTGCGTAGATCTTGCCTTGTTTGAGGCGCGTCCGCAACTCGTCGACGGTGACGTCTACGTTCACCACCTCGTCGGCGCGCTTGAGAAAGCTGTCAGGAACTGTCTCGCGGATCGTCGTATTCGCCGAACGGCTCACCGCATCATTCAGCGTCTCGAGGTGCTGAATGTTGACGGCGGTCATCACGTTGATGCCGGCGTCCAGCAATTCGAGCACATCTTCGTAGCGCTTGCGGTTCTTGCTGCCGGGCACGTTGGTGTGCGCCAGCTCGTCGACCACCACGGTATTGGGACGCCGCGCGAGGATGGCGTCCACGTCCATCTCTTTCAGCTCAACACCGCGATAGGGAATGATCTTCTGCGGGACGATTTCGAGATCGCGGATGCGCGCCTCGGTCTCCTTGCGCCCGTGCGATTCGACCAGGCCGATCACGACGTCCACATTCTGCTGGTGGCGCAGCAGGTGCGCGTCATCCAGCATGTGGAAGGTTTTGCCGACACCGGGTGCCGCTCCAATGTAAACGCGCAGTTTTGCAGGCTCTGGGTTCTTCTCCAAGACGATCTCGGCCATCGTTCAACCCACCTCGACAGGATGACGCGCATCCTCGACTACGGCGATCGGCAGGGTGAAACGGAAGGTGGTTCCGTGTCCCAGCCGGCTCTCCACGGCGATCTGGCCGCCCAGCGACTCGACCAGCCGGCGCACCAGCGCCAGCCCTAACCCGGTGCCCTTATCGGAGAATGGATTAAAACGGTCGAAGATCCGGCTCAGGCGCTCGGCTTCAATGCCGCGGCCCGTATCGCGGACAGTGAATTGCACAAAGTCCTTCATCTCTTCTGCGGAAAGGAGAATTTCGCCGTCTTCGGGCGTGAAGCGGAGCGCATTGGAAAGCAGGTTGTCCAGTATGGAGCGCAACGCACGCCGGTCGGCTTTTACCGGGGCCAGATCGACATAAGCGTCGACGTCCAGCCGGATGTGCTTTTCCGCCGCCTCTTCGCAATACCGGTCACGGGCTTCTGTGAGCGCTTGCGAGGGGCGCAGCTTCTCCAGCTTCATCTCGCGCTTGCCCGTATCGAGCTCCGCCACTTCGATCAGGTCGGCCATCAGGTCGTTCAGTTGCTCCGCTTCGTTCGTGGCCTTGGTTACCAGTTCAGCCTGCAGCGGCAGCAACTCTCCGCCATATCCCTGGCCGAGCGCATAGAGCCCGCGCCGCAACTGCAGCAGCGGATCGCGGAGCTTGCGGCTGGCCACGGCGAGAAACTGCGTCTTGAACCGGTCGGTGTCTTGGAGTGTGGTAATGTCCTCGAGCGTTGTCACCGCGCCCAAGAGCCTGCCGTCCGAGTCGCGCATCGGCGTGGTCCGCAGCCGGTAGCTGCGCTCCTTTTTGCCGATCCTCGTCGGCAGCAGGGAGGCTTCGTCTTCGGCGGCCACAGCCTTCTGCATAGAGACAGCATCGCGGATGGCGCTCAGAATCTTGTCACCGCCCGGTGCGTTGGTCAGGGCCATGCGGTCTGAGGCGCCTTCGCCCAGCAGCTCGGCGGCAGCCTG
>JASHVE010000053.1 GCA_030039675.1 Acidobacteriaceae bacterium
CTGGTCGCGTCGGAGTTGTGGCCGACTTCGAATCCCGCGCGGACGAGGAGATGGTTGTGCACCCAGTCCACCATCTCCTGCGCGTGGTACAGCCGCTCATCGGGATAACTGCCTTGCCCGAAGCGCGAGGGATTCCCGATGGTAAAACCGTAGCGCGAGTCGACGACGATCTGCGGCAATTGACCCCAGACGTTGCCATTCAGAAGCGTCTGTTCCAGGGCTGAAGGCGCATCGGGCCGTGCGGTGAGTATGTCGCGCCCGGCTGACGCCTGCGTGGTCGCGAGCAAATTCGGCGTCAGGTACGCCTCCCAGCGGGCCATCAGCCACTGCTGGCTTGCCTCACTGGAGCCGAAGCTATGGTCGCCGTAGGTCTCCGAGACGCGCGTCATGCCGCCGCCCGGCGCATTCCAGGTTGCGCCGATGCCTTCGATGTTGAGCTGATGCCGCTCGGCCAGCTTCCAGTCGATCCGCGCAAAACCAGTCCACTGCGCGGCGGTGCGCGGCGCGGGACCGAGCAGGCTCGCCAACTGTTCGAGCCCTGCGGCTGCGCGGCCGGATGATGGAACGCCAAGATAGTCGTTGTAGGCCTGGTTCTCGCTTTCGCCGAGTTGCGCGCTGAGCAGCTGGATCTGCGCATCGTTCGGCGTAGGCAGGAAGAAGAATTCATCCGGAACCTTCACAGTGGCGAGGCCAGGATCGTTGCGTTGATAACGATCGAGGGCAGTGAACCAGAAGAGCCTGTTGCGGCGGATGGGCGCGCCGGCGCCGAGGCCCCATACCGTCTCGTGATCAGGAGGCGTGTACGGTTCTGGCGTGAAGACCGGCGCCGTTGTTGTTCCCGTGTTTTGGACCCACTGGGTGAAGGGGTTTTGCGCGCCCCAGTTGTCCTGGCGGTCGAAAAAGAATCCCTGGCCGTGGAGCGCATCTCCGCCCTGCACGGTCGCCAGGTTCACGCGGCCGCCTGCGGCGCGCGCGCCTTCGGCTTCGACGTTGCCGGCGATGGTCTCAACCTCGCGGACACTGGCCTCGCTCACTGAAAATCCTCGCCCTCCGCTCCACGCCTGGCCGGTGCCGCTTTGCCCGCTCTGGTTTTGCTCTTCCGTACCGGAGTCTGCTGTGCGTGGTTCGGCAAGCGCGCCTGCGCCAAAGGCCAAGCGCGTGCTCGCTCCGTCGATGGTCAGGTCCGCGGAGTCCGGGCTTGCGCCGCGCAGCGAAGCCTGTGGAGAGCCGGCCGCGGATGTGGATGCGGGCGTGTCGAGCAGAAACTCCTGCCAACGGCGTCCGCTTACGGGCAGCGCCTGCACTTCGGCTGCGCTGAGTGTGGATGTGACCGCCGGAGCTGCGGGATCGGGCTTTTGCGCGGCGGCAAGAATGGGAACAACCTGCGGAGCGGCAACGCGCAGCACGGCTGCAGGGCCTGCAGCGAGAGGCTGCAGTGCAAGCGGTTCGGGCTCGAGAAGCGCGAGCTGTTGTACTGGTTCGGCGACGGCGACGAGCGCGGGCGGCGAAGGTGGGATGTAGGGCACGTGAGCCATCGAAGGAGATTGCTGAATCGCTCGTTCGACTGTTTCCCTCGCCGGCGCAGCAATCGTCTGCGGCGTTTGCGGTGAGAGTGCAGATGAAGTTGTTTCTGGAGCGATGCGAACTGTTGAAGGTGATGTCGTCTCCGCTGCGAGCAACGGCTCTGGCGGCAGAGACGTTAACTGCATTGCTGCCTGCACGCGCGCCTCGTGCTGCGGAGAAATCACAATTCCTTCTAAATAGCCCGAGCCGAGCCGGGGGCTTTCGGCTTCCAGGATGTACTCGCCCGCATCGAGGACAGGGAAGCGATACGCGCCGTTTTTCGCAGTGGTGGTGTGGACTTCTGCGCCCGTGGCCATGTTACGCAGAACTACACTGACTCCGCCGAGCGGCGCCGAATGCAGATCGGTCAACTTGCCGGAGAGCGAGCCGGGCTCGACCGCTACGGATTGGCCATGCAACCGCGCAGCCGCGCCACAGCACCACGCGGCAAGGGCGAGCAGAAGAATCCGGCTCAGCCTGATCTGGGCCATTCCAGTCCCCGATTCCGGCAGACCGCAGGGAAGGCCGGACCACATGCACAAGGGTCCGGCGCAAGCTCAGCACATTTGTCTTCAAGGGGAAGTGCAGAACATCATATGCCGCATTTGCGCGTAAGGAAAGACTAAGGTGTCACAATTTTTTTCGTCCGCCGGCTGGTCTTCTGAAGGCCCGCCGGTATGCATCGCACCGCGCGCATTCGATAAACTGGAAAGACGGCGTGATTCGCGCTGAATGCTGCCCGTAAGGCAGCGCCGGAATCGGGTTGCTGCTGGACGAACGATGTTCATCGATGAAGTGAAAATTCGGGTGAAGGCCGGCGATGGCGGCAACGGATGCATGGCCTTCCGGCGCGAGAAGTTTGTGCCTCGCGGCGGCCCCTCGGGCGGCGACGGCGGACGCGGCGGCGACGTGGTAATGGAGTCGTCGCAGCGCCATAACACGCTGATCCACTTCCGCTACAACCCCGAGCACAAGGCGCAGCGCGGCGAGCACGGTATGGGCTCCAACTGCACCGGCCAGGACGGCCGCTCTATCACACTGCAGGTGCCGGTGGGCACGGCGGTCTACGATGCGGAAACCGGCGAACTGGTACACGACTTTCAGGAGCCGGACGAAAAGATCGTCATCGCGAAGGGTGGGCGCGGCGGGCGCGGCAACCAGCATTTTGCCACCAGTACGCACCAGGCTCCGCGCGAGCACGAGATGGGGCGGCCGGGCGAGGAGCGCCAATTTCGCCTCGAGCTCAAGCTGCTGGCCGATGTCGGTCTCGTGGGCTATCCGAATGCGGGCAAATCGACGCTGATCTCGCGCATCTCCGCTGCGCGGCCGAAGATTGCCGATTATCCCTTCACGACGCTTGAGCCCAACCTGGGCGTGGTGACTGTGGGCGAAGAACCCGATCAGGAATCGTACGTGGTGGCGGATGTGCCGGGGCTCATCGAAGGCGCGCATCTGGGTTCCGGATTGGGCACGCAGTTTCTGCGCCACATTGAGCGAACGCGCCTGCTGGTGCACCTCGTCGATGTTTCGGATGCGTCGGGCCGTCCCGATCCGGTCGAAGATTTCAAAGTAATTAACAACGAGCTTACCAGCTTCAGCAATGGAGCGGGCGAGCACCCCCTCGCGCACAAGCCGATGATCGTTGTCGCCACCAAAATGGATGCGGCAAATCCGGAAAAGTTGAAAAAGCTGTCTACCTATGTGAAACGCCGGCGGCTTGAGTTTCACATGATCTCAGCCGTTACGGGTGAGGGAATCGAAGGGCTGAAGTGGGCACTTGCCGCGTGTGTGCGCACGCCCGCCGAGCGCTGAGCGCAAGCGGCCCGTCAATTGGGCGAGGTCGCTGCCTGCATCGTGAAAAGCAATTCAATGCAAGATGAATTTCTAGGCGGACTCATTTTCTGAGCGTTCTGCGTCCCACTTTTTGGAGATGGGAGTGACACATCTCTCTCGATATTTCGTCTCTATGAGTGAGGACGATTTTTAACGCGGAGATACTGGCAACCTCCGGGCATGCTGTCTCATCCGATGAATGTACATCGAGGAATATAGTTATGCGTTACCTCCCCTTGATTAAAAGAAATAGTCTGTTCCGCGAACTGTTTTTGGGCGTAGCGATCAGCGTGTTCGTTTTTGTGTGCGCGCTGGCCTGGGGTGGTCCGTTTCTTTTGCGCGCGTCCTCTGGCGCTGCCGTGCATGCGCAATTAAACACCTTCACCGGGACCGTTGTGCGCACCGGGGAGCAGTTCGAGCTTCGCGCAACTTCGGGCCAGGTCTACCGGCTCGACGACCCGCAACACGCGCAGAGCTTCGAGGGTAAAGCAGTCACGGTGACCGGAACGCTGGATGCCCAGGCGGACCTGATTCACGTGGAGCAGATTCAATCCGCAGCGGCATAGCTTGCGAACCCAGCGCCGGCTGCTTTGCATCTGACCCCTACCGAGCAGCGGCTTCCGGGCTCGAAGTCCCCTTTTCCATGTGACGTGAGACGCTTTCCGTGAGCGCGGCGTGATGCGACTTCGCGGCCGAATTTCGCCCGCTATGACTTCCCGCCGAGCCGGCTGGGATATTTGATTGAGACGAGTCTGCAACTGCCAGACCCCGCGGAGTGGCCGCATGGGTTACCCAATCGAAGGACGCATAGTTTCTGGCACTGGCGCACGCGGCCGATGCGTGACTGGTGACGGGAAATTTGAAGCATTTTCCGGAGCGGTTTCGGGGCGCGGTTACAGTGCTGTCTCTGGCGGAGTATCTGGAGAGATTGGGAATGATGCCAGACTAGCCGAACTGCATCGCGGTTTCGCATCTGTCCCCTGCGGACGGACAAATGCGACTGATTCATCGTTGGTGCTGGCGCATTTGAATGCCAAGAGTATCGGTAATATATTTGTAAAAACCGTCGCGCATCTGTCTTTGGAAAGCCAGGATGTCCGAGACATCTTCATCGGGATAAGCCTGCATTAGAAGAGGCGTCCAGAAATACACGTCTTCGCCGGCCGGGTGCCCCACCCTCGCCGCGTTCTTGTTTTTGCGGCTAGGGTGGGCTTGGAATCATGGCTCGTTGATAGCCCTCCGGCAACCGAAGGCCCGCGCGCTTTGCGGCGGTCCAGGTTGATTCGATTTCGATGATACCTTCATATCCCGTGAAGTAATGCCGGAAACTGGACCACGCCCACTCTTCGGGGCGCGTTACGAGACTGCGCTTGACCGGGTTGCGGTGCATGTAGCGAAGTTTTTCGGAAACCTTGTTGCTCGTGAAGACATTGAAGTCGTAGTAGCGGACCTGCCAGAAAGGCCTTTGCGGTGATCGCTTAGAGACCGAGGTCTTGAGCGCCTGGATGACGCGGTCGAGTGTCCCTCGTTTTGGCTCGGAGACCAGAAGGTGCACGTGCTCCGGCATCACGACGTAGCCGAAGACATGGAAGACATAACGTTTGCGGGTTTGTTCCAGGGCGTGTTCGAATCGATCCCGAGCGGGGGGAGTGGCGAGATACGGCTGGCGGTCGTGACAACTGAATGTGATGAAATGGAAATCGCCTGCTGCCTGGTAACGCTTGAGTCTGGAGGGCATGGTGAGAGGAGTTTAGCCCGGTTCTGGAGGGAATCGCAAAGATACGCGGAACCCCACCCTAGGCGCAAAAACAAAGACGCGCCGAGGGTGGGGCACCCAGTTTTCGGGTAGGGTGGGGCACCCAGCACCCAGTTTCTAAATCGGGTGGGGCACTCAGTTTTGGGTTTAGGGTGAAGCGCTGGGCTACTCTTCTTCCTCTTCAACAGGTCGTTTAGCATTCGCCAGGATTTTTTCGGCTACGATTTGGGGGACTACGTCGTAGTGGTCCATTTCCATGTGGTAGCTGCCTTTGCCCTGCGTCATCGAGGTCAGTTGCGTGCCGTAGGTGAGCATCTCGGCCATGGGAACTTCGGCGTTGATGACGGTGACGCGGCCTTTGGAGTCCATGCCCTGCACCCGGCCGCGGCGGCCATTGAGGTCGCCCATCAGTGTGCCGGCGAACTCCTCCGGAGCTTCGATCTCCACTTTCATAATCGGCTCAAGTAAACAGGGCTTGGCCTGCTCCATGCATTTGCGGAAGGCGATTCGCCCGGCCATCTTGAAGGAGAGTTCGTTCGAGTCGACATCGTGATAGCTGCCGTCGTAGACAGTGACCTTGAAGTCGACGACGGGATAGCCGGCGAGAAAGCCGCGCGCGGCGGACTCGACGATTCCTTTTTCTACGGCGGGCACGAACTGGCGGGGGATGGCTCCGCCGAAGATCTCGTTGGCGAATTCGAAGCCTCCGCCGCGCGGCATCGGCTCCATCTTGATTTTGCAGTCGCCGAACTGGCCGTGGCCGCCGGTCTGCTTTTTGTGCCGGCCCTGTGCGTCGGCGCGGCCGCGGATGGTTTCGCGGTAGGGAACCTTGGGGGCTTTGAGCGTGACTTCGGCGTGGTAGCGCTTTTTGAGGCGCGAGACGATGGCCTCGATGTGCGGCTGGCCTGCGCCGGCGATGAGGAACTCGTTGGTCTGCGGGTCGCGGAAGAAGCGGATGAGCAGGTCCTCTTCCATAAGCTTGTGGATGGCGGGCGCGAGCTTGTCTTCGTCGGCGCGGGATTTGGGCTCGATGGCGTAGGTCATGGCCGGCTCAGGCAGCGTGGCGAGCGCGACCTGGATCTCT
>JASHVE010000054.1 GCA_030039675.1 Acidobacteriaceae bacterium
GCAGCTGCCGCCACTGACAGCCCGTCTTCACCACATACAACACCGCGTCGGTTACTCGCCGTAGCGCGTACTTGCGCGGTCTGCCTCCGCCATGACGCCCCGCTCCGGACTCTCGCAGCAATGGCTCCAGCCTCGTCCACTGTGCATCCGTCAAATCGCTGGGATACATGTCCAAACGCTAACCGCCCAATCTTCCCGCGCATATAGCTTCTCGGCTTCCCTTACCTAGTTTCTAAACAGGTTCTTAGGCGGATACGGTTGCTGCGCTCCCGAAAGCAACGTATCTGTTCGACAGCCGCGTAGAAATATCGAGTGAAAGTTAATCAGCCGCCACGGTGCGGCAGAAAACGACTACCTATCTCAATGCCCGTTACCGGGCTTCGACCGTGCATTCGGACACTTCGTCCTGATTCCGTTGCCCAGATTTGATTTGGATTCATTGCGCATGGCGCGTCCAGCTTTGCTGCGCGATGCGTTGCATGATTAGCGGATTATTTCATCCTGCCATCCTCCACCATGAGATGGTGTACCGAAGCGGTTGCAATCCGCTCCGGACATTTTCCTAGAAGAGGAACCATATGGACCATGTAGATCCCGACGGCAATGCGGCATTTCATCGACCAGGGCGGAGTCGCAACTTGTCCGCTCTAATCAACGCCATTGACAAAGCGGATATCTCCCGCGCGGTGTGGGCGGCGGCAATTGCAGCTCTGTTCATAGCCGTGGCTTGCGCGCCTCCCGTTGTGCAGGCTCAAATGAGCATGTTGCACGCGAGCGGCCGCTCTATCGTGAACGCGAACGGCCAGACCGTTCAGCTCATGGGCGTCAACCTGGGAGGCTGGCTGGTAATGGAGCCCGGGATGACTCCGGCCGACGGCGGCGGGCTGCCTGATACGTACAGCATCATCCAGGAGCTGGACAACCGCTTCGGCGTAGCTGAGGAGCAGAGCCTCATTCTGACCTATCAACAGAGCTGGATCGCCTACAACGACCTGGTCAACATCAAAAACGCCGGCTTTAACGCCGTGCGCGTACCAGTCTGGTGGGGCAACTTCTATCCCATTGCCAACGTTTCGAATTCCACCTTTCGCTCTGACGCATTCACCGAGTTGGACTGGCTCGTGAATTAGTGCGCATCTCTCGGCATTTACGTGATCATCGACATGCATGGCGTGGTCGGCGGGCAAAGCACCTCTGACGACGCAGGCCAGGAAAACCAGAACCAGTTCTGGACCAATGGCAACGACCAGGGAAACACTGCCTACATGTGGCGTCCAACTGGACATTTACGACTGTAACGGTACGGGTGCCCAGTCGTTCTACCTCAATGCGGAGCCATAGAGGGCGAAAGCGTCAGGATGGGCCGCTCGCAGACGGGCGGCCCATCTCGACTCAATCGAACTCAAGCGCTTCTTCTTTCGATATGCTAGCCCCACTGCACGGTGACGACGGAGTTCCGCGGCAGTTTCAGGGCCAGAGATTTGCCCTCAAACCTGCACTCCACTTCTCGCTCGTCTTCCGTGTTGGTGAGCACCAGAACATAGCTGCCGTCAGGATTGGCAAACGCCACCTGCTCGGCGCAAGGTTGTAGCGCGTGAGTCGCAATCACCCGGGCGCCACGGCGGACAGTCTTCGCATAGTGAGCGAACGCCCAATACTGGCCGCTGCGGATGAGCTTCTGCGTCTTTGAATCAAGCGTCACCAGCCCACCGCAATGGAATGGGCCGATGTTGGGACCGCCGTTTTCATCGAGGATCAGGTTCCAGGCGACGATGCAGCGGGCCCAGTTCTTTAGGATCTGCGCGTAGGTCGCAGACCATTTGGCCCAGTCGCGGGTGTAGTCAGGCGCGGTGATGTCCGGACCGCCCTCCGTCCAATAGGCATTTTGGGTTGGAAAGCGATTGTGGACACGCGACATCGCGTGAGGCTGGCCGCTGTATCCGTGCCAGGCAACGCCGTCCACAAACTGGAAGACCTCGGGGTCGCTCAACTCATCAACAGCGCGGCCCCACAGATCGTAGTTATGGTCGAGCAGCCAGATTTTGGTGTCGAGATTTGCGTTGCGCAGAGCGGGTCCAAAAAATTCCTTAATGAAGCCGGCTTCATATTCCTGGCCCCAGAGCGCAGCCGGCATTCTGCCGTCCTGATCCGTGTCAACTTCGTTCTGCGTCGTCACAGCGCGGATGTTGACACCTTCTGCCCGATAGCCCTCCAGAAAACGGACAAAATATTGCGCGTAAGACGGAAAATACTGCTTCCGCATGGAGCCGCCGAGCAGCGATCCGCCCGTTTTCATCCAGCCGGGTGGGCTCCAGGGAGTGGAGAAGAAAAAGAGATCCGGGTTCACGCGCAGCGCTTCGCGCAGCATGGGCAGGATATAAGCCCGGTCGTGCGCGATGCTGAAGGCTTTGAGTTCAGGATCGGGCGACGGGGAATCGTCAAAACTGTACGCGCTGCAGGAATAGTCGCTGGAGCCGACGCATGTACGGCCAACCGAGAGCCCCAACCCGCCTGGCCCGAAAAACTCACTGAGCAACTGGTTTCGTTGACTGGCCTCCATCCGGCTGAGCAAATAGCAGGAGGCGTCAGTGAACGCGCCGCCAAAGCCCAGGATGCTCTGAAACCTTTGAGACGGATCTACTTCGATGGTGGCGGTATTGCCAGTCGAGGAGGGTCCCCATGCTGGAACCGGGATCTCTTTCCATCGATGATCATCGGTGGTCAACCAAGCGCGAGGTGACGCTGTCGCGGAAGCTCGCCCCCAAACCGGCAATGCACTTGCACAAACCACTGTCGTCGCAGCGGTTGCGGCCTGCCGCAGGAACGCCCGCCGGGAGTTGTAGCCCATAGATCAGTTTCCACTCTTTCGTAAAAGCCCTGCTGCACACACGTGTCGGACAAGCGTTTGCTCACGCTTTAATCCTTCGCTAAAGCACCGCTACGTCTGGCCCGAAATGAAGATGGTTCATGCGCATGGCTTGCGCACGCGAGGATCGTAGCACTGAATCAATCGTTTGTCTACCAACTAAGAAATGACTTGACAGTCGTTCTTAAGGAGTGCTTTAATTCCAGCCGCGCATGAAGCCTAAGGTAAATTTGCACAAACACAACCGTTTGTCTTGAGGGGTTTGCGGAGATTCTACTGTGGACGTGCGTGTCCGGTAAGTGCCGGAATAGGACTCAAGCCGCTGGAGCCGAAACTGCGGCGATCATTAGTAGTTCAGGAGGCAATTCATGAGAAGTAGGACACGATGGATTCTGCGCCTTCTTCCTTTGATCAGTGGCATTCTGATCGGCGGAAGTGGAGCATGTTTTGCACAAAACTCAAACTCGGGCGATTTACGCGGCACCGCGACGGATAAAACCGGCGCCGTTATTCCAGACGTGACGGTGACCGTTACGGACGTCGACAGAGGCGTGGTGCGCACGTACGTTACGGATGGCGCCGGCCTTTACGATACCGGCGCAATTCCCGAGTCCCATTATCAGTTGAAGTTCACGAAGGATGGATTCGAGAGCCTCGTCCGCGGGCCCGTTACGTTGTCGCTCGGAATCGAAACCGTGAACGCGGTGATGGAAGTGGGCGCGGTTTCGCAGCAGGTGACAGTCAACACTGATATTCCCATGCTCAACACCGAGAGCGGCTCGCTCGAGCCGACCCTTGAGGCGGACACGATGGACGAGTTGCCACAGGTGGGCAGCGGGAACGGCGGCGGGGCCGACTGGGAGAACTTCATTCAGTTGATGCCGGGCGCGGTGGGAACGCCGGAAAATCAAAATGGCGAGGCCCCCGGACAGGGCAACAACGTTGGAACCAGCGCCTCCATCAACGGCAATGAGCCCTATCAGTCTTACCTCCAGGACGGAGCCACCACCACTCTGCCCATGAGCCAGAACTCTGACGTGACCATCTTCGAGACCACGGCGGAAGTCAAGGTCAGCGCCACGGCTTTCTCCGCGCAATATGGCCTGGGCGACATCGTCTACAACCAGATCACCAAAAGCGGAACCGACAAGTTCCATGGCGCGGCGTACGAGTATAACCAAAACAATGCCTTGAATGCGGCGAGCTATGGCTTCGGCTCGGGAAGCATTCCCCATCTCCGCTTCAACAACTTTGGATTCGCGGTTGGCGGGCCGGTCCTGCCGAAGGGGATCTTCCACAAGTCGTTTTTCTATTTCGACTATGACCACACGATCAATAACGGTACCGGGAACGTGCAGACCGTCACATTGCCCAGCACAGCCGAGTTGGCGGGCAATTTCACGCAATCCAGCCTGCCTACCCTCTACGACCCCACCACGCAGACGGTCAATACCACGACCGGGGGCTGCAGCGTGGCCGCACCCTGCGTCACGCGCAAGACTTTTATTTCCGAGTACGGCAGCAACGCGATTCCTTCAGGCATGATCGACCCGGCGGCCAAGGCAATCATCACCTACGTGCAGGCCACGAAGGGTTATCCAGCGACAGTAAACACCTATGCGCCCAACAACTTCCAGATTCTCGGACCCGCGAGCCAAGCTCCGTTCATCAAGTACTTTGGGCGCTGGGATACCGATTTAACGGCCAACAATCGCCTCACCCTGACTGAGACCGAAAGCGACAACCCCGGACAGGCTCCAGCCATATTCTACCCGCTCCAGGGCCAGGCACAGGACGTGAGCCGCGACAACGCCGCGATCTCGGACGTGTGGACTGTGAGCTCGCACGTCATCAACGAGGCGCGCCTGGGCTTTACCGATCAGTTGAACTTCTTTACGCCTTACAGCTCGAATGACCACTATTCGTCGGTGCTGGACATGCCTTCTTTGCAAGATGACGTCTTTCCGAGCATCAACGTTAACAATTATTGGAGCGGCAAAGTGGGGAGCAATTCGCACTCCGTATACAAGGAGATGGTGTTCGACCCGTCCGATGTGGTGACCCTGATTAAGGGGCGCCACGTTCTGCACTTCGGCGGCGAGTTCCTGATCAACCGTGCCGACTCCACCGCGTGGGGCAACGAACAATCCGGCAACTTCAACTATTCCGGCAATTACACGTCGCAATCCGGCAGCTCTACCGCGGCCACCAGCGGTGACGCCTTCGCAGACTTCCTGCTCGGCGACGTCAGTAGTTGGAATGCCAATAATACCCCTGAGTTCGCCGGACGCTGGAAGAGCCCGCAGTTATTCGTCCAGGACGACTTCAAAGTGCGACCCAACCTCACCGTGAACCTGGGTGTGCGATGGGAGATCGAGACCGGCTGGAGAGACGCCAAGGGCAACCAGACAACCTTCGATCCCGCGGTTCAGAACTTCAACGTTACGAGTACTGGTGCGCCGGGTGCCGCGATTGGCACTCCAGGAACGCAGGGCTACATCGCTCCCGGTGCACCCGTTCAGGGCGGCATGTGGTACGAGTTCCAGGGACAAAATGGCCGCACCACGCTGCAGGCGCCCAAGTACGATATCGTTCTGCCGCGCGTCGGCTTTAGCTGGCAGGTGCTGCCCAACACCGTCCTCCGCGGCGGCATTGGGATGTTCGCCTCCACGTGGAGCGAAGACACCTACGGCGGCGGCGAAGGCAACGCCTTTGGCAGCAGCGGCGGTTACGGAGACAACACGAAGGGCATTTGCCCTGTCATGCAGACGAGCGCTCCTTTAAACGCGGTGGACACAGCGGATGGAGGCTGCGGGGCGGGCAGCTACAACGTCAACCCCGCAGAAAGCACCACTTACTTAACCGCTCCGACCACAGTGTATGCAAAGAACGGCTCGGGCGCGTCGGCAAACGAGTACCATACGCCGGTGCCTTACAACTTCCAATACGACTTGACGTTGGAAGAGCAGTTCCTGAAGGATTGGACAGGATCGCTCGGCTACGTCGGCAATAAAGGCATCAACATGATCTTCCCGAACGACATCAACCAGGTCCCGCTGAGCGAGCTCAGCGCGAACGATACAGCGTTGATGCCCTATCCGCTCTACCAGGGGATCGCCGGCAACACCAACAACGCCTCATCCAACTACAACGCTTTGGATGCGGTGCTGACCAAGCGGATGAGCTATGGCCTGAACCTCAGCGTCAACTACGGATGGTCCCACTTCTTGAACGACATGGACGGCTCGGGCTGGGCGAATCGCGATGGAAATTTGGCAGTCCAGAATTCGTATGTGCCAAAGGCAAACTACGGAAACTCGAACTTCGACGTTCGTCAGGCCTTCCGAGGGTATGCTATCTACGAGTTGCCGTTCGGCAGGGGCAAGATGTTCCTGAACAACAACCTGATAGCGGACGAGGTTCTGGGTGGCTGGCAGGTGTCCTCCACCTTTATCGCGGAGTCTGGCAACCCGGTTTTGATCGTGGTAGACAGCCAAGCCAGCAACGACAATGCAAATAGCGAGCCGAGGGGGGTGGTCGGAGGATTGACTGACAGCGGCAACCAGGTCCTGTATCCCAATCTGACCGGCAACTACAAGGACGTGGGGGGCATAGCACATTGGTACGACCTCAACGCTTTCAGCGTTCCGGCTCCCTACACCTTCGGTACCTTCGGCAGGAACCAGCTGCGGGGTCCGGATATGACGAATATCGACTTCGCGCTGGGTAAGAGCTTCGATCTGTGGCCGGATCGTGGCGTGAAGTTCCAGATTCGCGCCAGCGCGAACAACGTCCTCAACCACCCGAGCTTCGGACAACCCGGCAGAAACGTCGGATACAGTGCGGATAGTTCCGCAATCACTAGCACGACGATTAACGGCAGAGACCTGGAGTTCTACGGACGGCTGTCGTTCTAAAGCTCAACAACAATTCAACCCGGAAAGGACGGCGTCTCACCGCCGTCCTTTCTATTTTTGCCCACACAATTCCTGTATCATGAGGTGTCATGCCCGCAAGAGTTGCGCTGTTGTTCCTGGTCCTGTTCTCGGTGTTTTCCATTCCCGCGCTTTCGCAGCAACCGGAAAGTAATCAGAGTCAGATTGAGCTGCATGAGCGCCTGGCGCAGCAATATCTGAGTGAGCGCAAACCCGAACTCGCCATCCCCGAACTCGAAAAAGTAGTAGCGGCCGATCCCAATAATGTGGACGCTACCGCGAACCTCGGCGTCCTTCTTTTTTTCCAAAAGAACTATGCCGATGCCGTTCCGCAACTAAGGAAAGCCGTTCAATTAAACCCACAGTTATGGAAGATTCAGGCGCTGCTCGGGATCGGCGAGGTACGTACATCCGATTTTGCAGACGCGCGCAAAGACCTAGAAACCTCCTTTTCTCAGATTCAGAACAAGAAGCTCAAGGTGGAAGTGGGATTGGAATTGGTTGGTCTCTACAACGGAAGCAGCGATCTTGACGATGCGGCAAGGATTATCACGCAGTTAAAAAAAGACGATCCCGAGAATCCCGAGATCCTGTACGCTGCGTACCGCACGTATGCAGATCTTTCCGGGGAGTCGATGCTGGAGTTGTCGCTCGCCGCGCCGGATTCGGCACAGATGCATCAGTTGCTGGCGCACGAAGAGACCAGGGAGGGCAACACCAACGGTGCGATTGCGCAGTACAAGCAAGCGATCGTAATTGATCCGCATCTGCCCGGCGTGCATTTCGAGCTGGCCGAGCTGCTTGCCACGTCTCAAGATCCGGTGATCAAGAAAGAAGCGGAGCAGGAATACCACGTCGCAGTAGCCGAAGATCCGCAGGATGAGAAGGCAATCTGCAAGCTGGGTGAGATCGCAGCGCAGAAAGGGGACGTGAAGCAGGCATACGACGACTACGCAAAAGCCGTTCAATTGCAGCCGTCGGATGCGGATGCCAAACTCGGACTCGCCAAAGCCTTCATCGAGATGGATGAGCCCAACCAAGCGCTGCCGCTGCTGGAGGCATCAGTGCAACTGGAACCGACCAATTCCAATGCGCACTATCGTTTGGCCACTCTTTACAAGAAATTGGGCCGCACAGACGATGCCCGCCGCGAAGTAGATCTTTATAAGAAATACAAAGACATGAAAGATAAACTGCGCGTGCTTTACAAAGACATGCTCGTACAGCCGCAGGAAATTCGCGAAGATGATTCCAACGATAAATAACTCCACTACGCGGCACTCCACCAGGCCATCGCAACTCTTTCGGCTCCTTGCGAGCATTATCTGCGTCGCACTGGGTGTGTTGTTGCCCGCGGCAAAGACCGCGGGGCAAATGGGAACCGCGACACCGCTCTCTCCAGCGGAACGCGCAAAAGCCGAGGCCGAGAGAGCGGCCACCACCCCCGTTCCGAATTATCCGCGGCTTGTGGACATCACCGGTTCAACTGGTATTCACTTTGACCATCAGTCGAGCCCGGAGGGGAAATTCATCGCGGAGTCTATGAGCGGCGGAGTAGCGCTGATCGATTACGATCGCGATGGATTCCCGGATATTTACTTTACGAATGCCGAAAGCGTAGACATGGCCTTGCGCGGTGTAAAAGCGCGCAGCGTCCTCTATCACAACAATCATGACGGTACTTTCACCGATGTGACCGACAAGGCCGGCGTCGGCTATCCCTGCTGGGCGATGGGCGCGGCGGTGGGCGACTACAACAACGACGGATGGCCTGACTTGCTCGTCACCTGCCTGAACGGCGTGGTGCTGTATCGCAATAACGGCGATGGCACCTTTACCGATGTGACCAAGGCGAGCGGGCTCGCCTCCGATTCAGGATGGGCGACGGGCGCGGCATTCGGCGACTACGACAACGACGGCTGGGCAGACCTATTTGTTTCGCACTACGTCGACTTCCATCTCGATAATCTGCCGGTGTTTGGCTCCGGCAAAGGATGCAAATATCTGGGTATTGACGTGCAATGCGGACCGCGCGGGCTAAAGGGATTGCCAGACAATCTCTATCACAACAATCACGACGGCACGTTCACCGACGTGTCGAAACAGGCCGGCGTGAGTGATCCCGAGGGCCGCTATGGCCTCACGTCAATCTGGTCGGATTTCAACAACGACGGAAAGCTCGACCTATTTGTGACCAACGACGGAGAGGCCAACTATCTCTATCAGGGGGACGGCACCGGCAAATTCGAGGATGTGGGACTGCTGGCAGGCGTCGCCGCCAATGAAGACGGCGTGGAGCAGGCGAATATGGGCGTTGCCTATGGCGACTATCTGCACACAGGACGGATCTCACTCGTCATTTCTCACTTTGATATCGAATATGCCGCTCTCTACACGAATGACGGCAACATGAATTTTACAGATAACTCCATCGCTTCCGGAGTCGCGCGAGGCACACAAGGCTATGTGGGCTGGGGCGATGCGTTTGTCGACTTCGCGAATAGTGGATGGCTGGATTTCTTCCTCGTGAACGGGCATGTTTATCCGCAGGTAGACAACACGCATACCGGAACGCACTACCTCGAACCAAAACTGCTGTTCCTGAATCAGCACGACGGGAAATTCCAGAACATCAGCCAGCGCGTGGGCCCCGCTCTCCAGATTCCGCAAGTTAGCCGCGGCCTTGCAGTAGGCGACCTCTTCAACGACGGAAAGATGGAGGCGGTAGTGGAGAATCTCGTGGGCCAGCCGATGGTCCTGCGACCGCGGGGTGGGCCACCGAATCATTGGATCAGCTTTCAACTGGAAGGCGTTACAAGCAACCGTCTGGCGTTGAATGCACGCGTGCGGGCCAGCGCGGGAAACCTGGTGCAGCTTGGTGAAGTAATAAGCGGGGGTAGCTATCTGTCGCAGAATGACCTGCGCATTCACTTCGGCTTGGGCGATCACGATCATCTCGATCGTGCCCAGATTTTGTGGCCGGACGGCAAGGAGGAAAACGTCGCGAATCTAACGGTCGACCGGTATTATGTGGTGCGTGAAGGCCAGGGCATCGTCTCCACAAACCAAGCGCAGCATCTGGCCAATCTTCCTTAAAGCCAGCGCTCCGGAAAGACTGCGCTGTGCCCTTCTCGATCTTGGCTAATGCAACAGAATGACAACGAATTGATGTAGGTTATGGCAGATCTTTCTTTGAATGCGAGACCTCTTGCCGCTCAGCGGATGAGCTCGATTGTCGTTCTCAGCGTGGGCTTCAGCCTGACGGGCGCCGGAACCGTCATGCTGGGTGTGCTTCTTCCTACGCTTTCGCAAAGATGGGCGCTCCACGACGACACCGCCGGATTGCTCCTGTTTCTTCAATTTTTTGGCTCCGCGCTCGGCGCAGTTTTCACAACCCTTCATCGCATCCGTTCGCTTCTATGCGGCTATGGGCTATTGATTGCGTCTACGTGCGCACTGGCTCTTGCCGGTGCCCACGCACCGTTTGTTGCGTTCTTTTTCTTCGGACTCGGCTTGGGCATGACGATGACCTCAACCAGCCTGTTGTTTTCAGACCGCTGGGGCAGTGACAGGGCCGCCAAACTGGAGTGGCTGAACTTTACCTGGTCTGTCGGTGCGACGGCGGGACCGATCGCTTTTCTGCCGTTTCTTCACAGCTCCGATATCCGCGCGCTTTTCCTGGCGCTCATAGCATCGTTCAGTTTGCTTTTTGTGTGGGTGATCTTCCGCGAGCAGCAAGCACCGCGGTCTGTTGAAGCGGCCCCATCGGCGCCAGTGGCAAGCACGACGGTTGGATTTTTTCTGCCGGTCATCCTGCTGGCCATGTGCACGGTGGGCGTAGAAGCGGCATTGAGCGGATGGCTCACCACCTACTCTCACCGCGCAGGGTTACGCAGCCTAGCCGGGGCAGCTCTTACCACATCCCTATTCTGGCTAGGCGGTATGCTCAGCCGGTTGGCATTCTCCACGCGTCTGCTGGCGAAAATCGGACGCAATGCGACACTGCAAGCGGCAATCTGGGGTGTCGCGGCTTCTGTAGGAACGCTGGTTCTTGTGCCCTATCCATCTGTGATCTTTGCCGTGGCGGGAATCGCCGGGCTGTGCATCGGCCCTCTGTATCCACTGTTGCTTTCATTTCTGCTGGAACGCTCAGCCCGTGGATGGATCTTCGCCGTAGGCGGCCTCGGGGCGGCCTTCTTCCCCTGGCTCACTGGATTGCTGTCGGCGCATTTTCAATCGCTGCGGTATGGGCTCCTCGCTCCATGGGGAGCAGGTTTACTGATGGTGGCGCTGCAGTCGATCACGCTGCGTCCTAGGAGAGCAGCCGAGGAGCCCACGACTGCCCATTCGTAGAGCCCGAAACGCGGCGCGGTCGCGCAGGCCAGCCGCAAAGCGTTCCCTTGCGCTCTCCATCAGGTCTTCATAGGACCTGTCGATTCACGTATTACCAGTTCCGGCTCCACGGTGATCTCGTCGCGAGGCGGCACTGTGTTGTGAATCCGATTGAGCAGAGCCTGTGTTGCGATTCTGCCGATCTCTTCGAGCGGCTGGTTAATCGTTGTCAGGCGCGGAAGTGTAAATGCAGCGGCTTTGATGTCGTCGAAGCCGATGACCGAAATATCCTCTGGTACACGCAGGTTGACGTCCTGCAGCGCACGGATGGCGCCGATAGCCGAAATGTCGTTGAAGGCCACCAGGGCAGTAAAAGGCTGCTTGGCTGCGAGCAGTTGTTGTATTACCGGATAACCGAGCTCGGGCGAGGACAGGTCTCGCTCGAGGTTCACCACCAACTCCGGCTTGATCTCGAGCCCTAACTTCTCGGCAACGGCTACCAGGCTTTTCCAGCGATCGCTCGAGTCTGAGCTGAAAGGCTGGCCACGCATGAACGCCATATGGCGATGTCCGAGCGAGTAGAGATGGTTCAAGGCTAGTTCCGCGGCTCGGACGTGATCGAGCAGGACATTAGTTACCCCCGTAATGTGCCGATGGCCGGCGACAGCCACCACTGGGATTCCGATCGTATGCTCCAAGAGGGTGTCGATGGCGATAATTCCCTGTGCCCCGCGGCCGATCAGCATCCGCGTGTACTCTTCGATGAGGTTCCGTTTGTGTCTGTGGTGCGCGGTGAAATAAAAGTAGCCCGCCTTGATGAGCTGGTCGCCGATACCGCTCATGACCTGTGTATGGTAGCCATCACCCAACTCCGGCACCAGGATGCCGATGGTCAGCGTCCGCCGGCTGCGCAGTGAGCGGGCCAGAAGGTTGGGCTGATAGTTCAGTTCCTTGGCGGCGGCCTTGATACGGTCGCGGGTCGCCTGGGGGATCGAACGTCCCGGAACTTCGTTGAGGACTACAGAGACCGTCGCTGGATTCAGCCCAAGATACTCCGCCAATTGCTTCAGGCTCGTCGTATGATGGGCCAACGGCTGGCTGCCATCTCTCTGCTTTTTGTCTCCCGTGGATTCTTTCATAAATGGAGTGTCTCTGCTGTAGGATTGCGATGGTTACGCAAACGATTTTACATGGGAAAATGAACGAATTCTATACGAAATAGGCCGCTGTATATCAGTTGACAGCCAAGGGCCAGGGCCCTGCGGTGATACTGGCACAAGCACCTGAACCGCTCGCGAATCGGCTTCCTCCGATGATTTCCCCACGTGGAATCGAGCGAAAACCGCCTGCAAACCAGCTCACACGGTTAAGAAGTGCACCGCGGCTCGGGGTTAGCTACCGACAGATTGGTTTTATCAATCAGCCGATGCCGAGCGGTTGGTCCTAGAGCGGTTCCACAGTTGATGTGCCCTTGCCGAAGCCGCGGAAGGTGGCATTTTC